>PLDY01000089.1 GCA_003136895.1 Candidatus Erabacter solicola
TAGTATGTCCCAAGGGTTGGGCTGTTCGCCCATTAAAGCGGTACGCGATCTGGGTTCAGATCGTCGTGAGACAGTTCGGTCCCTATCCGCCGTGGGCGTAGGAGACTTGAGGAGCGTCGACTCTAGTACGAGAGGACCGAGTCGAACGAACCGCTGGTGAACCGGTTGTCCCGCCAGGGGCATAGCCGGGTAGCTACGTTCGGACCAGATAAACGCTGAAGGCATATAAGCGTGAAACTGACTCCAAGATGAGGTCTCAATCCCGCAAGGGTGAAGGGTCGTGGAAGACTACCACGTTGATAGGCCGGAGGTGGAAGCACCGCAAGGTGTGGAGCTAACCGGTACTAATAGCCCGGACACTTTTACTACGCATCGCTGTCGTTTAACACTTGAAGGTTCTTCTCTGTGCAGCTTTCCGTTGCGCGTCGCTATTTGAGCTCAGGCTCGCGGGCGCATCGGGATCAAGTTTCTGGCGCCGATAGCGGCGGGGCACCACCCGTTCCCATCCCGAACACGGCAGTTAAGACCGTCAGCGCCGATGGTAGTCGGACCGCAGGGTCCCTCGAGAGTAGGACAGTGCCAGATTGATAGAAAGAACCCGCCCGACAGAAATGCCGGCGGGTTTTTCCTTTGTTCAAATGGGCGCGGCGCGACGCGTCGAGAAGCGAATGATTCGGCATGGCGATTGACGGGTAGCCTGAAAAGTATTCCAAAAATAGGTGCGGAATCCTGAGGCTCTGGCCTCGAAGGAGACCGCTCGTGAGAAAATCCCGGTTCACCGAAGCGCAGATCGTCGGCATCCTCAAGCAGCACGAGGCCGGCATGGGCACCAAGGAGCTCTGCCGACAGCACGGCTTCAGCGTGACGACGTTCTACAAGTGGAAAAGCAAGTTCGGCGGCATGGAAGTCAGCGACGTCGCGAAGATGCGGGCGCTCGAGGACGAGAATCGCCGGCTCAAGCGGATCGTGGCCGATCAGGTGCTGCATATCGACACGCTCAAGATCGCCGCCTCGGGAAACTTCTAACGCCTGCACAGAAACGTCGAGTCGTGCAGGCGGCCCGAGAACAGCTCGACGTCACCGAACGCCAAGCATGCCGTTACGTCGGCGCAAACCGACGCATGATTCGTTATGTGCGAATCCCGAAAGACGACGCCGAGCTGCGTTCTCGGCTTGAGGAACTGGCCGCCGAGCGTCGGCGATTCGGCTTTCGGCGGCTGGCGGTGCTCTTGCGCCGAGAAGGCGTCGTGGTCAACATCAAGCGCGTCCTACGGATCTACCGCGAGGCCAATCTTCAAGTCCGCAAGCGGGTAAAACGGCGCGTCGCGCTGGGCCGAGGCACTCCTAGGCCAGACGTCAATCGACTGAATCAGAGGTGGTCCTTGGATTTCGTGCACGACTCGCTGAGTTCTGCTCGGCGCATCCGCACGCTGAATATCGTCGATGATTTCTCTCGAGAATGTTTGGCGATCGAGGTCGACACCTCGCTCTCCGGCCAGCGTGTGACGCGAACGCTCGACGCGATTGCCGGCGCTCGCGGTTATCCAGAGACTGTGGTTCTCGACAATGGCACGGAACTAACCAGCTTGGCCATGCTCTGCTGGGCTCGCGATCGACGCGTTCGCTTGCACTTCATCCAGCCTGGGAAGCCGACTCAGAACGCGTTCATCGAAAGTTTCAACGGTCGCTTTCGCGACGAATGCCTCAACGAACACGAGTTCTCGACCCTCGCCGAAGCGCGCGACATCATCGAAGACTGGCGGCTTGACTACAACGCAAATCGGCCACACCGATCCCTCAAAAACCAAACGCCCGAGGAGTTCGTCCGCGGGTTGCAAAGCACCCCACCTCTGCACTTATCAGCGGCATAACTTGGGGCTACCCGTCAAAGTGTCCAGCTCCGGCGGGGGTCACTCCAATGCTGCGAACGTCAACGAGCCAACGGATTCCGGCGCCAAGGAGCAGCTCGACGAATTTCTCTGCCGAAAGCGTACCGTGCCCGATCGTGAAGATCGGCCGGCTAGCGCTCTTCAAGCGCGTGGCTGAAGTCTGTCGAGGAGCACCTGCGTCGCGTTAGCATCCTTGATGTTGCCCTTAGCGTTGTAGAGCGCGATGGCTTTCTTGAAGTCGTCGATGGCGCCTGAGGTATCTTGCGACGCGGCGCGGATCTCGCCGCGGAGGCGGAAACCGTCGCCGTCATCGAGGGCCGTCTTGATGTACGCCTCCGCGTCCTGCATGGCAAGCGCGTTCTTGTCGAGCGCGTGAAGTGCGTAGCCCCGGTAGTAATACGCGCCGGTCTGCGACGGTGAAATCTCTATGACCGTGTTCAGATCGGCGACACCATCGGTCCAGCGTTTGTCGGTAAGCGCGAACATCGCTCTCCAGTAAAACGCGCGAGCGTAGCGTGACTGGAGCTTGATCGCGGCATTGCAGTCGGCGATGCCGTGCACGGCGTCGTTCGTCTGCCAATAGGATCGGCAGCGTCCGACAAAGGCTCCTGCGTACTCTGAATCGATCGAGACGGCGCGGCTATAATCGCGAATTGCCGACGCGTTATCGTCGAGGTCGTAGTAGACGTCGCCGCGATTCTTGAACCCAGTTGAGTCCGTCGCATCGAGCTGGACGGCGCGATTGCAATCGTCGAGCGCGCCGGCGAGATCCTGGAGCGTCCGCCTCGTATCGCAGCGCGTCGCATACGCATACGCATAGCCGGGTGCAAGGACGATGGCCTTATCGTAATCAGTCAACGCCCCCCGGTCGTCGTCGAGCGAGGCCTTCGCATCTCCGCGTAAGACATAGGCGCGCGGCGATGGGCTCAGTGCGATCGCGCGATCGAGCAATGCGATCGCCTCTTTATACTTGTGGATATCGAAGAGACCGCGTGCGCGGCCGAGAAGGCTCTCGGCGCTCTCCGTGCCCGTGTTCGGCGGAGCCTGCGCGTGCGCGCCTAGAGACGGCGCGGAAGCGAGGAAAATGAGCGCGGCAAGGGCTGTTATTAAGAAGCGCATTCGCGGTACCCATCTGCGGAGAAGAGCTGCCCGACTGCTTCGTTCAGGAGAGGCGGGAACCCGCCAGGCGAGCTTCTAGCTACCGTTCCAGACCATGCCGTTGGGAAGAATTTCGGGTGGGCGCGGTGCCTGTGAGAAGTCGAAGTCGTTGCGCAGATCGCCGAGCTGCGTGGCGTTCTCGCGCACTCCAGGTCGTGTGTCGGGCCGGCCGTCGGTTTTCGGATCGATGCGCGCGCCGCCCAGGAAATCGTCTTCGATGAACTTGACGTAGGCGTCGTGGCTCAAAGTTTGGTGATCGATGTAGCCGCGACGCGCGTACGGGCTGATTACAAGGCCGGGCACGCGGAGGCCGTACCCATCGGCGTCGACTGAGGGCGGCACGACGTGATCGTAGAATCCGCCCCAATCGTCCCAGGTAAGGAAGATCGCGGTGCTGTCCCAGTCGGGGCTTTGCATGATCGCATTGATCACTCCGGTGACGTAGGCTTGCCCGGCGCTGACCGGGCCCGGCGGATGTTCGCTGTACTTGTTGGCCGGCGTGAGCCAGACGACACTCGCGAGCGTACCATTTTTCGCGGAGGTGTAGAACATGCGCAAGTCCTGCACGTTCCGGAGTTCGCCGTCTTGCTTTACGGTGTCGAAAGATGGCAGCGGATTCCAGATTCCCGGCGTGTGGACGTCCTGGCGCCGCGGCGGGCATGCGGCCGCATCGTCGCGGCAATCCGGTTCGTCGCCGCCCATCACGTAGTACGCCCACGTCACCTTGTTCTTGTGGAGCAGGTACGTCAGATCCGTCCACGCATAGTCGGGCCGGCCGGGCTGGTTGACACGGTTTGCACGCCGGGCGCCAAAGTCGCGCGGAGGATCCGGACTCTGCACTTCGGCGACGCAACTCATCGGATCGCCGAGGCGCGCGCACTTCGCCGACCACTCGGAGACCATGTACAGATGCTGCGGAAGACTCCACGACGAGTTCGGTTCAAATAACCGATCTTGTAAGACGAAGTCGCGAGCATAATGCCAGTAATTCGGCAGTTCGCGTTCGTCGTGGTAGCCCATGACGTCGCCGCCGCCGCAGTTCGGGTCGTCGGTGCCGGCGCAGTTCTTCCGCCCGCCCGCTGCCGAGACGAGAAAGCCGTCCATCTTGCCGCCGTCAATATCTCCGATCGCATTCTTGTGGCCGTGAGGCCCTCCGCGATTGACATTATTGCCGTCGTGGAACGGTTTGACGCAGGCGCCCTTTCCGTCGGGAGCGCAGCTCGCGGGCACGCCGCTCTTCGTCGGTATGCCGTCGGCGCCGGGATAGGTGCCGAAGTAGGAATCGAACGAGCGATTCTCTTGCATGATGATGACGACGTGCTTGATCTTGTGGATGCCATCGCCATCCTGCGCGCCGGCACCGCCCGAGTGGAAGCTCGAGTAAAATACGATCGCCCCCGCGGCGGCGATCACCCCTAAGACGGTCGGGATCAGGCGATAGAGACCGAGCATGATGTTCTTGTACCGCATTTCGATGCCTCGGCGCCCTGAACTCCGGATTAGAACTGCGGGGGAGCGCAGGCAGGTGCCGGGGACTGCCGCCGTGGTAGAATGGACGCAATCGAGCCCGCCGCAAGCCCGGAGCCGTCCGCGAACGGCGCACTGGGACGAGCGGTGGGCCCAAAGTGAAGGGTTATCTACGTGTCTCGATCTGCATGGGCGTTGCTCGCGCTTGTGTCCGCCGTAGTGGGCGTGGCTTGGTGGTGGCTATCGCGCCGGCCCGAGCCCGAACCACGCGTCGAACCGCGCGCCGAACCTAGACCCGAACCACGCGCGGAACCCAGACCCGAACCGCCTCTTCGGCGTGCGCAAGGTCGCGACGCGATCAAGGCGACGATCGACCGGGCAAATGCCGAATGTCTCTCCGCCCTCGAGCGCGGCGACGCGCACGCGTACGCGCAACACTTCGCCGAGGACGGGATCTCGTTGCCAGGTCACGGACCGATGGTTGTAGGCCGGCCGGCGATTGAAGAAGCGATGTCCGACGCCTTCAGCCGCATTCGGTTCGAGCAAGCTGAGAGTCGCACGCTCGATACGCGCTACCAGGGAGAGACCGCGTACGAAACCGGCGCGTACAAGTTTGTCGTAAAACCGCTCGGGAAAGGCCGCAAGCAGGCGCAGACCGGCCGCTACTTCGTCGTTTGGAAACTCGTCGGCGGCCAATGGAAGATCGCCGTCGACGCCGCTCAGCCGGGTGCGCCGGCCGAGTAGAACGCGAAGCCGTTCTTGCCGGCCGCCTTTACCGAGTACAGCGCTAAGTCTGCGGCGTGAATTACGCCATCGGCTTGATCGGCGTCGAATGGATACAAAGCGACGCCGATGGAGCAGCGCAACCCGTCGCGACGCAACGCAGCCGAAAGTCGCCGAACGCACTGCCGCGCGAGACTCGCGTCCGTATCAATAAGCAACACTGCGAATTCGTCGCCGGCGATGCGCGCCACCACATCTATCTCGCGACATGACGTTCGAAGCGTCGCCGAGAGCTTGCGTAGCGTGCGATCCCCAAGCGAGTGGCCTCCGGCGTCGTTAACCTTCTTCAGATCATCGAGGTCTATTATTACGATCGCGAGCGGTTTCGAGTCGCGGCTGCTCGACTCGATCTCGCGCTGCACACGCTCGTCGAAGGCGCGTCGGTTCAAGAGGCCGGTGAGGAAGTCTCGGCTTGCGAGCTCCTGAGCTTGGCAGAAGAGAAGACCGTTCTGCAATGCCACCGTCGCTACGTCTGCCAGCAATTCGACGAGTTGCGCCTCCCAAACGCGTGGCGCAGGTGCCGCATGACCATCGGCGTACAGATATCCGAACGCGTCGTGTTCATTTGCTAGTTCTATAAAAACATACCAACCGCGAACATCGACGACCGGCGCGCATAGATCTCCGGCGAGTCCTAGGAGCGCTTCGGGCGGCTCTCCCGACGGACGGCGCCGAGAGACTGCGTAGGCGCCTTCACCCTGCGAACTGGTTGGCTCGAGCGTATCGAGCCGGTCGATTTGCCAGCGCGCGACGAGAGAATGTTCGGAGCACGCGAAGTACACCGCTCGTTCAAACCCCAGCGGATCGAGAGCCGCGTGCAGCAGTTTCGCCACGATATCGTCGGGTTGGCGCGCAAGCATCACTCGAGTGAATGCTCTGGTGAGGTCGCTTAGAACGTGTGCACGAGACTGAGCCTCGTTGTACTTTCGTTCCAGATCCAAAATGCGCTGCAGCGCGTTCGCGAGCTCCACCGTAGGCTGGGAACGATCGATCACGCGCGGCGCTTTGCCTGAAGCGTAAGTTCGCGCAGCTCCTCAGGATACAACGTTTCCGCGCTAGCGATGTTAGCATCTATCTCCCCAGCTGCGACGAGTTCAGCCAGATGCGCTTCGAGCGTTTGTGCCCCGTCTTTGCGGGAGCTCGCTAGGGTCGAATGTAGTTGATGCGAGGCCCCATCTCGGATCAAGCGCCGGACGGCGTCGGTCGCGAGCAATATCTCTGCCGCCGGTTGAAATCCGCCAGCCCGGGACGGGAGAAGACGCAGCGCGAGAATTGCGCGTAACGTCTCAGCGAGACGTGCGCGGATTCGCTCCTGCTCCTCAGTAGGGAATAATCCGACGATGCGGTTCACAGCATGGGTCGATTCCGATGGGGTGTGCAGAGCGGCGAGAACGAGATGTCCGGCTTCGGCCGCCCGCAAGGCTGCCGCGGTCGTATCGATGCCTTGCAAGTCTGCGATGAAAAGCAGGTCCGGGTCGGCTCGAAGCGCGCCCTGCACGCCAGCAGCGAATGTCGCCACATCGCGCCCGACCTCATATTGAGTCACGACGGACTTGTCCCAGCGGTGGCGATGTTCCACCGGAGCCTCGAGGGTGACGATGTGGCGCCGATCCGATTCGTTGACTCGCTGAATGAGTGCGGCCGCAGTTGTCGACTTTCCGCAGCCGGGTGGCCCCACGATGAGAACCAATCCCGATCGAAATCGGATGAAACTCTCGACGACAGCCGGAAGTCGAAGTGAGTCCAGGTCGGACACCGACTTTGCCAGCAATCGGATCGCGAGACGAGAGCCATGGGAACCGCGGGATGCATGAATGCGGATCGCACCGACATCGCTATCCGCGTATGCGGCATCGGCGATTCCAATCTTTTCGAAGCGGGCGCGAGACAGACGATCGAGTGCCAGTTCCAAGAAGGCCTCGACGTCGCTCCCATCGATGCTTGCCGCTGCGATTCGCTCCATCGCGGTAAAGATTCGAAAGGCGACACCCTCGGCTGGATCGATGTGTACGTCCGAAGCGCATCGCGCGCGCGCCTGCGCGATACAATGGAGAATGCGTGCGCCCCCGCGCAAGGGATCGCTCACTCTAGGGCGCCGGCGAGCAAAGCCAAAATGGTCGTAAGGCGGCCTGCATCCATGTGCGGCGACAAGGACTCAACGAGGTCGCGCCGGCGGCGGCTAGCTGCGTACGCTAGGGCCGCCTTCGCTGCTAGCGCCTCGACGCGGTCATCGAATGCCACGATAAGGTCATGCCGACATGCGGACTGCACGAGCCCATCGATCGCAAGAGTGCGCTCCGCGTCGTTTTCGGCGCGTAAAGCTTGCCGAAAAACGTCCGGACCCTCCGGATAGTTGTCGGCGATGAATGCCCTGAGTACGGCTAGCCGCTGAGCCCCGTTTTCTTCCTTATAGGCGCGGGCCAGCAGAGGGCCGTACTCGATCTTCGAACTTGCCCGCAGCTCCTCGAGAAGACCCAAACGCTCCGCAGCCGAGCGTGCGCGCGAATTGCCATCGTACAAGGCGGGCCAGGTTATCGACTCCCGACGGCGCAGACGCTTTCGAGTCAGCGGAATGACGCGCTCGGCGTCCAGGTCAACGTGCGCGATGCCGAAGGAACTACCCCCTGCTGCGCTGATTGGCGAGAGAGACTGGCCTACATCGGGAACGTTTGAACTATCTGTGTTTTGAGGGATTCCGGGCTGCGCCGACGCGGCGGGCGCCACATACGCGTCGATGAAAGGTGTTTCAGATTCTGCGGGATTGTCCGTGCTGCCCTCACTCGGAATGAGGATGCTCACATACTCAGCAAAGTGTTGATCGTTTGCGGCAGGGGCCTCCGGAGAGCCCAGAACTGCGCTCGCCGCTTTGAAGAGTTCCTCGAACCAGTCGCGCATCGGGACTGAATCCTACGCGACCGTGCGATCGTCGAACGCATCTTGCAACGCGCCGGCGAGGTTCCACAGGCGATCGTCGAGGACGTGGTTGGGAATTGTCATCTGCTTGAGACGAACGGATGTCGATGTCCTCGCTGTCTGTCCGAATAGTTCGAGGAGCGCGGAGCGATATTCACGCAGGCGTTGCGAGAGCACCTCATGCGTCGAACGCTGAGGTATCAGGAGTGGGATAAACGCGTCCGCGCCTTCGTTCCGAGCTGCTTGGTACTCGGCGAAGCGAATGGTGCCGACGAGCATATCCGGGGAATCGGGCTCGCCGAGCGTGCCCAGCTCCACAGTAATATGCGGCGCGACCGATTCGCGCACGCCAGCTAGAGCTTTCGCCAGCGTGGGCGTCTCGATCGACTCGAGCCACGAGGAATCGATAGCAAACTGCGGGACGAGTGCGGCCAAGAGTGGGCCACCCAGTGCTTCCGTGGCCGCACTACGAAGCGACGCGAGTTGCCTCCCGGCCTCCATGCCGATATCGGGGTCCGGTAGCACCAGTTCATCGGGGAGCAACATGCGCATTGCCAGCGAATGACGGTACCAACCGAGCCGGTCGACGGTAAAGAGCTTGTCGATGACTGCGACAAACCTGCGCGCAGCTTCGCCTGACCAGCGTGACCGTACAACGACCCCCCGAAGCTCTGTGGCCGCCAGGCCGCGAGGCGGGACCGGAATGGCGAAAGTTTCGCGAGTAGGAGGCGGATGGATTCGGACGAGTGCTGGATTCACGAACGAGAGGGTCAATATGTCGTCGGATTTGTATGCGCCCGCCGGCGAGACTATGGCTACGGAGATCGATTCCGGAACGAGGCCGGCAATTCGAAGCTCTGCTTGATGCGCGTCGCTTGGAGCGCCATGGCTGCAAGCCCGCCCGATGGTCGGGTCGGAAAAAGCGAGAGATAGGATCTGGCCCTCAGAGTATGGCCCGCCGGGGGTTAAGACGCGGATCAATACCAGATAGGGCACGTCGGGAACGCCACTCATGGTTCAGTTTCGAGCCGCGGTCGCGACGTCGACATCGGCGACAAGATGCGGCGTGATCAGGAAAACGATCTCGTCCTTTGCATTTGACCGCTGACGATTCTTGAAGACCTCGCCGACGAACGGAAGGTCGCCGAGAAATGGCACCTTACTCACGCTGCTTGCGTCAACGTCTTGAAAGAGCCCCGCAATAACGATGGTTTCGCCGTCTCTCACGCGCAATGTCGATTGTGCTTTGCGCGTCCCGATGACGGGAAAGTTGTTCACGAAGTTCACGATCGTGCTGTAGTCGGTTTCCAGTGCGGTCGTTATCGCGCCGTCGGCGCCGATCGTCGGTGAGACACTCAGATTGACGCCGACGTTTGCAAACTGAACCTGTTGAGTGCCGGTCCTCGCGTCGAAATAAACCAGTGGAAATTGTTGTCCGACGAGTAGCGACGCCTGCACGTTATTCAGCGTGCTCAGACTAGGCTGCGCGAGGATCGAGGCGCGACCTTTAGTGACGAGAGCGTTGAGCGTCGCGTTTATGGCTACCGAACTATTGACGAATGCGGTACTAGCTTGACCGGGACTTGGCTGCCCGTTGATCGCCAAGCCACCGAAGAGTAAGCCGATGTTGCTCGTGTCGCTGGGAGAAATATCTGTGACACGCACTTCGTAGCGCACCTGCCGGCCGGGCCGGTCGATATTTTTCAGCAGGTCGTTGGCTTGGGCAATAAAGTCACTCGACCCGGCAACGATGATCGCATTTTGCTGATCGGCTGCGTATGCGCTGGACGGTGCGACTATGGCGAGCGTAGCCTGAAGAGCACGAAGTGCATCGCTAGCCTTAACATACCGCATTGGGAGCGCCGCACTTTGAAAATCCGCGGTTCGGTCGAGGGCTTGGATCAGATGCTCTGCGCGCGCGAGGACTGCGGGTGTTCCGGTGATCAGAATCGTTGAAGTGCGGCGGTCGCCGGCGATGATCGTTCCGCGCGGCAACGCGTCGGATAGCTCTTTCGCGAGCGTTTCGGCAGCCGCGTTTCTTAGCGCAAAGGCTCGCGTATGGCTCCCAATCGGCGAAACTTCAGGGTAGCGCCGGTTAATCGCGTCTGGTGTGCCGAGATATATGACGTTGCCGACCCGGACCGCTTCCAAATCGTTCATCTGCGCCAGAGTTGCCAGCGCTTCGTCGAAGCCAACTCGTCTGAGGCGGAGTGTTATCGGCCGGTGCTCGACCGACGCATCGATCACGAGATTGACCGAGCCCTGCGTGCTCAGCAGGCGGACGGCGTCGTAGATATCGAGGTCTCGAATATCGAGCGAAAGCTGTGTTGCGGCTCGAGCCTCTAGGCATGGTCTCAGCATGAGGAAGAGCATAAGTGCGATTGTTACTAGCGAGCGCGGCATAGTGTAACTCCCATTCAACGCGGCGGATAGGGATATGGATATGGGAACGCGGTTGGAGCGGCGGGATCCGAGGTCGGGCCAGCGCCGAATGGATACGCCCCGGGCTTGACCGTTGGCAGGGGCCCGACGGTCGCGATGTTCATTGGCGTCGCGAGAACCGAATCGGTCCTCGCCTCGGGAGAGCTGCTAGCCTTGGGCATCGAGCGGGCGCGTCGCGGTGCGCCGCGCGGGACGAGAGAGATGCTAGGAATTCGGGTCGAACCGAGAGTGAGGCGGGAGGCGTCCGAAAGCGTAAGACCCAGGGCGTCGATTGCGACGATTCGCCGTTCACCCAATGTATCGCCGATGCGAACAATCCGTACGACCGAGCCGGCGGTGATGTATGCGACGGGCGTAGCGCCGACTATCGTCGCTTTCAAGGCGTAGTCGCTGTGCGGGGCCGCCGTTTCGCGAGGCGCTTCCGAATCGTCGTTTGGATCTGGAACGGTGAGCTCCGACAGGGTTGACGAGACATCGGGTCCCGGCGCGCCGGCGAAAGGATCGCGTCGAATTGCTTGCCCGATCGAAACGAATTGACCAGTCTCCGCCGGCGAAACGAAGACCGATCGATGCGGGGTTTGTGCCAGTGGCACGGCGCGAGCGAGGAAACACCCGCCGACTCCGGCAAGCAGAAGCGCGAGAAAAAAGCGCTGGCGTTTGATCACGAGCGGCTCCGGTGTGGACGTAACAACGTTATCGGAATCGCCGCATCGATCGAAGGCCCGTTAGTGCGCAGACTCGCGCCGTCAACTCGAATGAGGTCGGCGTTCCGTGTCACATCGTCGATCGTCATTAGCAACCCTCGATAACTCCCGCGCAGCTCAACGGCTAGCCGAAGTTCGTCGAAGTCGGCCTGCCCTGGATATGGTTGCCTGGAATCGAGGGGGGCGGACGCCGCCACACTGCCGGAGACGAATTCGACGCCGAATCGCTTGGAAGCAGTCGCCAATATTCTGAGCAACTGTGATTCCGTAGCGCCGTCGGCGCTCGCTCCGTAACGCGGTAACAGCCGCTGCCTCTCGGCGATGAGGCGCGGTCGTGCGGCGAAGACAAGGGCATCTGAACGCAACCTGGAGCGCGCTTCGTCCAGCCGCGCCCGTGCTGCGTCCACGCCGGGCTCCAGGCGCCAGTACGCGAGCAGCGCAAACATTGCTGCGGCAGCGGCGATCAAAATTACGCGATTCATCGAGCACCGGCCGCAGCGGTGCTCAACCGGATCGTGAAGTGCACCGTCTTCCGCTGTGCGTCCCGGACGACGTTTACGAGGGAGATATGGGCGAGCCGCTGCGTTCGCGATAGCGAGTCAAAGGTATCTCCGACAGCGACGATCGTCCGGGCGGTTCCGGAGATTACGTATCCGTCAGGCTCTCGAACGATTCCATCAAGCCATGCCGAGGGCGGAATAGAATTGCCAATGACGGCGAACCCTGAGGCGGCGTCGTTCCCACTATGCCGCGCAATTCGGCCCGCGCGTTCGATATGTCGTAAGACGGTGACCTGCATCTCCAACTCGGACAGGGAGCGACGCGGAACCTCATTTGCGGCAAGTAGGGATTCGACAAACACCGCTTCGTCAACAAGCCGGTGAACGCGAAAAAACTGGATCGCGACCGTGCACGTTACAAACGTTACGATCGTGACCACGACGCTCAAAGTCCGGCGCAAGACTTCGAGATCCATCCCGACCCCAAATACGGTCACTGTCGTGCTTTGGCGAGGAAGCAAATTTGCTCGAATCATGCGACCCGCAATCCTTGCGGCGCCGTGGACCACATTGCCAGGCCGAGCGCCAAAGCCCATGGTGCTGCCTCCTCACCTCCCAGCCGAACAGGCTCAACTGCGTACCCGTCGCTGAGAAGCAATGGTTCGATTGCGACACGGCGCGCCGGCGGGCCGGCGATCGCCACGTGCTGAACGTCGGAGACGCCGTCACGCCTCGCCTGAATCAGGGTCGAGCGTACCTGCGCGACCAATCGTTCATCGACTAGTCGGGGAGCGAGCAATTCGACCAGTCCAATCGGTTTTCCAAAGATGATGAGCGCGGCGCGCTCGCTCCGGATATCTAGAACGGCATCGATCCGAGGAAGCGCCCGCTGCCAGGCGCACGCGGGCACGTCGACGGCGACGGGTAAGAGCCCCGCGAGCTGGGCAACGCTGACTCTACGCGCGATCGTGGCATTGCGTGCGATCGAGAGAAGCAGTTCGTTCGGCCGCCCCGGAATCGGATCGAGTGCCACAATTCGTTCGCCGGAAGGCCAGTTTGCGATGGCGTCCGCCTCTAGAGTGGCAGCTCGCGCGGCCTCGCTGCGCCCCATGCCTGGCGGCGCGCGGAACACGCGCGTCGTGACTTCGCCCAACGGCGCAGCGATAATGCAGCGCCGCTCCGTCGTTTTCATTTCGAGCAACAAGGCGCGAAGCGTCTCTCGAATCGTCGCCTCAACGTCTGGGCCCACACGCGGCACCGCGCGTGCAACGGCTTCAGTTACTTCGAGTCCCTTCGGCGTTATCGCGGTGGCGACGATCGAAATCTCGTCGGGTCCTAGATCTACTCCAAGCGGCAGACGAGCGGTCTTGCGAAAAAATAACACGTTCAGTCTCCAATAAGGGCGCGCAAGGGTCTGGCAGCAATCAGCGCAGTCAACGCGCCAACCGCCAGATGCGGAACGAACGGCATGCGCGGCAGACAGGCGCGTCCGAGCGGCGTCTGTGCGAACGCCAACCCGCTAACGCAGGCCACGAACAGAGCGAGGCACGATTCGAATGGGCCGAATGCGAGTGACAACGAAAACGCGGCTTTGACGTCCCCCCAGCCAAGCCAAGACGATGCGGCGAGGAGAGCTAGGGGCGCCACGATCGCCAACGCGCCGATCGACGGTCGACCGTCTCCGGTCGCGCCCATTGCGAAAACGATGGCGACGACGGCGGCCGGAAGTGTCACTGAATCGAAGACGTAGCCGGTCCGAGCGTCTGCGATCGCGCCGACGGTGAGCGCGACGAGAACCGCGCCGCGCGCCAGCGCTTCTCGCGGCTCGCGCACCGCGCAGGCAGTCGCTCCGAGCGGGGCCGCAAGCGCGAAAGAGATGCAGAGGGAGCTGGCTCCCGTCAACGATCTCTCAGCTCGCGCCGCGAGAGCCGAGAGCAGTGCAGCCCAGCCGATCAGGGACGCGCTGCAAATAAACGCGCTCGTCACGTATTCGTACCGTAGATTCCGTAGCGGGGATCGTAGTGGAGACGCGTGCAGTTGTCGGTATCGCCGCAGACTCGCTGAACGTCGGTCGCGGCTGGGCCGAGCGAGACGTTGATGATACTGGCGGAATCGTAGGCCTGGGGATCCTCGATGTCGTAAGATGGTGGCGCAGAAGTTCCCCCGGAGTACGTATATACGTAATCTTGGCGAGCGTTCGATGGCGTTGAGTTAAGATATGAATTGTTTGCTCCCCCGAAGAGCGCGGCGCTAACGCTGACGTGACTGCCCGCCGGGTAATCTTGGTGATCGGCAAAATACAGTTCGAGAGCGGTGCCTATCTGTTTCATAGTCGCTTGGGTACTTGACACGGTTGCTTGGCGGCGGGCGTGAACGTAGTTGGGGATAATTAGCCCGGCAATCAGCGCGATTATGGCGACGACCACCATCAGTTCCACGAGAGTAAAGCCTCGTTCGAGTTCTCGCGATGAAGCGGATGCCGATATCATGAGTTCTCCTTAGTGAATGGAGCTGGAGAGTGTGGTCAACGGAACGTAGACAACGTACACGATAGCAGCGACCAGAACGCCCAGTGCGAGGGTGACACTGGTCTGAATGAGCGTTGGCAGGGTTGCTAGGATCGAGGCAACATCGTCTTCGTAGTAGTCCGCGATGCGGCTAAGCATATGGGGAATATCGCCGGTCTGTGCGCCGATGCGCACGAAGCCGACGAGCAGCGGCTCGAAGACGCCGGCCGCTTCAAACGCCTCGTCGAGCGAGGAACTCTTGCCGGCGGCGATGCCACTGCGAGCCCGCTCGAGTGCGGAGCTAAGGATCGGGCTCTCGACGACAGGTATCGCAACTTCGAGTGCCCGCAACTGATTTACGCCTGATTCCAAAAGGGTAGCGAGGACGCGGCTTAGCCGCGCTGCTCCGACCTTACGAATCAGGCGGCCAAAAAGCGGTGCGCCAAGACGAGCGCGATCGAGTGCCCGCGCGCCCTCCGGCGTGGCGGCCGCGCGCGCGAGCACGAAGCCCCCAAAGAGTAGCGCGCCGGCCGCGGCACCGATCGCAACAGGGTTGCTCACAATTGCGCTGAGCCACAGCAAACTCGAGAGCACCGGCGACATACCGACATCGAACGCCTTGAAAAGGCGTGCGAACTGCGGGACGACGGCGATCAGAAGGTATGCGGTGACGGCCAGCGCGCCGCCCACGACGAACGCCGGGTAGAGTAGCACGGCGCCAAGCCGCTTCCGCAGCCGTTCGTCGCGCTCTAGGAAGCCGGCCAGCCGGTCGAATACATCCTCTCGATTGCCCGCTTCCTCGCCGGCTGCGACCATTGCGACCTCGAGATCGCTAAAGTCTCTTGGGCGGTGCGACATCGCGACCCACAGTTTCTCGCCCGCGTCTTCGACGTCCGCACGAATCGCGCGTAGGGCTTCGCCGAACCTGGCCGTTCGCGCCTGAGCTATAAGCAACTCAAACGCCGTTGAAAAATCAACTCCCGCGTGTTCGAGAGCGGCGTACGCGCGAAAGAAAGCCAAGCGCTCCGAAGAATGTCGGCGCGGCAAGAAGCGTCCAAACGAGCTGCCTCCGGCAACCGAGTCGAGCCGAAACGGCACCAGCATCCGCTCGCGCAGTGCGGCCAGAGCCGACGGCCGGTCAAGCGCCCACATGGTGCCTGCGACGCGCTCCCCGCTCGGCGTGCGAGCCCGATATGCAAAGGTAAGCGACATTAGTGTAGCCCTTCTGCGATGCGGATTTGATCGGGATAGTCCGATGCCGCGACGGCAGCCTCGTACGTGATCAGTCGCTCGCTCACTAGGCGAGATAGATCCATTTCGAGCGTTTGCATCCCGTCTTTGCGCGAGGCCTCGATGGTGTTGCGAATCTGTATCGCACGTTCCGGCGCCAAGAGTTGCGATCGTACCGCCGGAGAGTTCAGTAGAACCTCGCACGCGGCGCGCCGGCCGTATCCACTCGCATCGGGAATCAAGCGCATCGAAACTATCGCCTGAAGGGATTGCGCGAGTTGCATGCGGACCTGCTCCTGGCGGCCGCCTTCAAAGACACCGACGATCCGCTGTACGGTCTCGGCGGCTTCTGACGTATGAAGCGTGCTGAAAACGAGATGACCGGTCTCGCTTGCTTGCAGGCAGGCGGACATGACGTCCGCATCGCGTAGCTCGCCAACTAGGATGACGTCCGGATCGGCGCGCAGAACGCCGCGCAGCGATTCGGAATAGGAGGTGACATCGCGACCGATCTCTCTCTGACGAACGAGGGAGCGTTGACTGCGATGCCGGTACTCTATCGGATCCTCGACGGTGACGATATGTCGCGAGTACCGCAGATTGATCTCGTTGATTAGGCCGGCTAGAGCGGTCGATTTTCCCGAACCGGTCGGCCCGGTGAAGAGAACAAGACCGTTCGGAAAGTCAGCAAAGCCGGCGACGATGTCCGGCAAGCCGAGTGCGGAAAGCACCGGAACACCTTCGCGCAGCAGACGCAGCGAGAGTGCGATTCCATTGTCCGCGCGGAATGCGTGGATTCGAATCCCACCAAAAGTTGGATGCTGGATCGCCCCATCGGCTGCGCCGTGCGAGCCATTGAGTCGCTCGTATTCCCGTTTTCCCAAGTACGCCTCGCAGAACGCGCGAACGGACTCCGGTTCGATTGCCCCGAGCTCCATCGGCCGCATTTGGCCGTCAACGCGATGCCATGGAGGCTCGTTTCCTTCGATGTGAAGATCCGATGTGCTGGCCGAGAGAGTTCCCTCGCGCACGATGCGCACCGCTCGTTCAATCTCAGCTAACATCGCAGCGGGCGTTCCTATTCTGCATCTTCAAACGAAAGGTGACGAAGCAATTCGCCTTCTGAGGTGATGCCTGCGGCGACGTGTCGTAACGCGTCGACGATCATTGGTCGATAGCCCATCACGAACGCGATCTTTCCGAGATCCGCGGGAGCGTCGCCGCGTTCGATCGCGGCGGCCAATTCGGGCCTGATCTCGAGAACCTCAAATGCGCCAACGCGGCCTTGGAACCCGGAGTAGTCGCATACGTCGCAGCCCTGCGCCTCCCAGGCCTCGGCTCCAAGCGCTAACCCGTAACGCCGACCAACTGCAAGAGCCTGCGAGGAGATCGAAGACCTGATCTTGCAGCGTCGGCAGAGCATCCGTAATAGCCGTTGCGAGACGGCGATCGTCAAGGACGATGCGAGCGTGGAGCGATTGGCCCCCAGCTCGGCGAGACGTGTCGGCACCCGCAACGCATCGCGCGCGTGCAAGGTGGTGATCAGCGAGATTCCGGTCAGGCTCGCCTGCAGCGCAATCGATACCGTATCGCCATCACGCATTTCACCGATGAAAAGCTGGTGCGGGTTCTGCCGCAAGAGCGCCCGCAAGGCTACCGGGAACGTGATTCCGGCGCGTTCGTTGACCGCAATTTGGGCAATTCCCGGGACTTGACATTCGATGGGGTCCTCGACGCTGCAGACATTGACGTGGCTCAGGTCGATCGTTTGGAGCGAGGCATACGATGTCGTCGACTTACCAGAGCCGGTTGGGCCGGCGATCACGCAAAACGCCCCGGGCCGTTTCAGAGCGCGCTGATAGCGAGCCATCAGTTCGCTGCCCATTCCGAGTTGTTCGAGATCGGGGACCAAGTCGAAGCGCTGAAGGAAGCGCAAGACGACCTTTTCGAGTCCGCCGACCGGAATTGTCGATGTGCGAACGTCAAACGAACGGCCGTCGAAGGTGACGGCGAGGCGCCCGTCCTGCGGAAGCCGCGATTCGCCGGTATTCATATTTGACCGGACCTTGAGAAGGGCGACGACGCGTTCGAAGAGACCGGATTCGAGTTGACGGTCGTGCTGCAATACACCGTCCACGTCGAGACGGACTCGGCCGGCGCGGGCATCGGTCGGTTCGAGATGTACGTCGCACGCGTAACTGCCGATCGCTGCCGAGAATATCTCGTCGAGAGCCTGCGCCGCTTGCGAATCGGCATCGCGCGTTGCTGCCGGGGGATAGGCCTGTTTGAGACACTCGCGAATTTCACGCACCGGTAACAGGATTGTCCGTACCGTCTTGCGTGTTTGTTGCCGCAACTCTTCCAGCAACTCCGGTCCGGCTGCGCTAACGCCCACCGTCAGAGTCGTTCCGTCGTAAGAGATCGGCAAGACGTCGGCCTCATAGGCGAACGATCGGGAGAGCAGGGCCGCAGCCGTGCGCTGCGTCGGCGAAGCGTGAAAGCCCGAGGCATCGGTCATCGCGTGGCACGCCGTAGAACGTCCTTGGCATAGACGAGGCCGTTTTCAAAGCCTCCGGAATGATAGGCACTTAGTGCGTGGAGCAGCGCGGATCGGCCGCGGCCGTAGCGCAGAATCGAGGCGGCGTAGTTTCGCGAGAGGATGCTCGCCCCGACGCTCAAGTTGATGCACGGGTCGAAAGCATCGTGCAAACTCAGCCTGTAGCTGCCGAAATTTGTGATATTGATCTGGGTATAGCCGACATCGATGTTGTGGCCGGCGTCGATAAGACGCCGAGCCAGCGCTTCCGCTGCGACGCGCGACGCCGGAAAGAAAGCATGCCGCGCGGTGTTATCGCCAATCGCGTTAGGCTGCCAGCCACTCTCGGAAGCGATGAGGGCGCTCATGGTCTTGGGGCCGATACTCGGCGCGCACAATGGCAGAAGATGCACGAAGGCTAGCGGAAGGAACATTTCGCTTAGAGCTCTGCGGGGGCAGCGTGCTGCCGCAGCCGCTGGAGAGCGCCGCGTTGTGCTCGGGCGACGGTCTTGGCCGGCAGACCGAGGCGTCGCCCCAGCTCGGCGCGGCTCAACTCCAGCCAGTAGAGCCCAATGACGATGCTACGCTCGAGGGCGGAGAGTTTCTCCAGTGCCGAGCCGAGCCAGATGCGATCGACGAGGTCGGGTGATCCGTCTGCGTCGGCGTTCAGCGGCGCGAGGCTCGCCCGCGGACGGAGATCCCAGTCGATGCGGAGCGGCTGAGCGCATGCGCGGAGACGACGCAACTCGTCGACGGACGCCCGCGGCGCCCCGAGCTCGCGGGCGATCTCCGCATCCTGTGGCTCACGGGCGAGCTCCAAGCTGAGGCGTTCCCATGCCGCGGCGTAGCGGCGCTCGAGAGCCCGCAACTGGCGCGGTAAGCGAATCGCGTGCTCGTGGTCGCGAACGTAGTGACCGAGTTCGCCCAAGATCATTAACCACGCGAAGGCCTCGAATGGGGTCGGCCCTTGCCGGTTGTAGCGGTCGCAGGCCTTGATCAGTCCGATCGCCGCAACTTGCTCGAGATCGGCGCGCTCGAGACCCGGCCGCAGAAACTTGCGGGCGCCGCGGCGGCAGAGATAGCAGTGCTGAGCGATGAGTTGCTCGCGCTCGGCGCATCGAATTGGAAAGACGGGCGCCGCAGGAGGGACGAGAGGCGTTTCGCGCAGTAAGCCGAGATGGAGCACGTCGCCGATTATGGGAAGCAATTGTTACGCAATTGCGTCCGGCAGATTGCATTTCTTCACGCGGGGAAATGGCCCGCATGAGCTCGCCTGGGGGCACTTACCGTAACATGGCTGCAATGAGAATCCTGGTCGCCGAAGACGACGCTTCGATTCGCGAGCTACTCGTTCATCATCTCGCGCGCGACGGCTTCATCCCGATCGAAGCGCCGGACGGCCCGACGGCACTCCGTCTCTCGCGTGGCGGCGCCGATCTCGTGGTCCTCGACATAGGTCTGCCCGGTCTCGATGGGTTGGACATAACACGGACATTGCGGCGGGAAGGCAGGACGACGCCGGTTGTCATGCTGACGGCCCGCGCCGAAGAGGTGGATAGAATCGTAGGCCTCGAGCTGGGTGCCGACGACTACGTCGTGAAGCCGTTTTCGCCGCGCGAAGTAGTGGCGCGAGTGCGGGCGATTTTGCGCCGAAGTGGTCTCAAACACGATCCGGGGCCGCAGGTCCTTCGCTTCGGCAGACTCGAGATCGACGATTCGGCGCGCGAAGTACGTGTTGATGGCGTTGATATTGGACTAAAGCCGCGCGAATATGCGCTTCTACACGCGCTTGCCGAAAACGTCGCGGTTGCGATGTCGCGCGACACGCTGCTCGAACGCGTGTGGGGGTACGACTTCGATGGCGACGAGCGCACTGTCGACGTTCACGTTCGGCGTCTGCGCATGAAGCTCGAGGAGCAGCACGGACTCCCAGCATGCATTCAAACGTTGCACGGTTTTGGTTACAAATTTAGCCCGGCGTAGCCTGCGAGGGGTCGGCGGTGTTGAGCAGCTCCTTCGAAGGCTGCGCGATGTGTTGTCGCGCGATTCGGTGCCGTTACTCGTAGTCCGAATGCGTGCCGTGGAGCGGATTGCCTGGCGCGAGGGACGAGCCTCAGCTCGTACTCTCGAACGCCGCTGCCTGCGGGCGTTTCTCGACACCGCAGCTCGCACGTTACGCGATACGGATATTGTCGCGCACGACGCGGAGAGTGTGGACTTTCTCGCCGCGCTCGCCTCACCAGCGCGCGAGGCCGGGGGCTTTCCGACGCCAGTCGACTGCAGAGCGGCGTTGGCGCGTCTGAGCGTCGCGTTGGAGTCTGCAACAGGACTGAAAGTCGAAAGTGGTTGGACAGTCCTAACCGGACTCGGCAGCCTGGACGACTCGGGCGGCCTGTATGCCGCAGTTGAACGAGCGCTCGAAGCCGGCGCGCAGGAAGGTACGCAGCGTGACTTCCTCTCGACAATAAGTCACGAACTTCGCACGCCGTTGACTTCCATCAGAGGCTACCTCGAAACGATTATCGAGGAGGAGCTTGACGCGGATACAACTCGCCGCTTCCTTAAGACGGCTCGCGCCGAAGCATTAAGAATGGGCAGGCTGATTGACGTGCTGTTCGACGCGTCATCGTTCGGGAGCGAACCGTTTCGAGACGGCCGCGAGCGCGGCGAGCTGCGTGCCGCATGTTCGGCGGCTCTCAACGCGGTCGCCCCGATCGCTGCGGCACGGCGCACGATCATCTCGCAGCTGGCGTGTGACGATCACGAAGTGGGGATCGACGAGGATCGGCTTACGCAGATTTTGATAAACCTCCTCGAAAATGCAATTAAGCATGGACGCGAGGCCGGCCGCGTAATGCTTTCGGTGGCATCTCTGAACGACGGTTACCTTGAAGTTCGAGTAGACGACGATGGCCCCGGAGTCGCTCCGGACGAGCGCGAACCGATTTTTGAACTCGCGCACCGCGGCTCGCAGACCGCAGTTGCCGGGAGGGGCCTTGGCTTAGCCGTGGTTAGGCTGATGCTTCAGCGGATCGGCGGAGAGGCGGACGTCGCTGAGTCGATGCTGGGCGGCGCGCAGTTTCGTATTCGTCTTCCGCGAGCGACAGGCTGTAGTTAATCGTCGGCGCGGTCCAAGCGCTAACGCTCGCCCCAATCCGCGCGCGGGACTTCACCATTTTCCGGTGGTCGCGTCATCGAGCCATTGCAAGTAGCCCGCATCTCCCCAAACGATCGAGGTCGCGAGGATCTGCGGCGTTTTGTATGGATGGACCGCTGCGATCGAGCGCTGTACGTCGGGAAGCAACGCTGCGCGCGTCTTGATCGTGAGCCGCCACTCGCGAGCGAGCTCGATCCGGCCTTCCCACCAATAGTGGCTCTCGATCGGCGCCGAGATTTGCACGCAGCCTGCGAGATGCGTCTCCAACAGATGCTGGGCGATGCTCTGGGCGCTCTCGGCGCTGTCCGTTGTCGTCGTTATGCTGATGTGCTCGGTCATGAAACGGGTGTATGACGCGAGGCGTCGACCTTCCGGCGTGGAAGCCACCCCGCATGGCTTGGCTGACAACGCGCTACCTGGTCGATTCTGAGCCCGAACGCATCGAAGCGCGCGCCCAGGCGTTGGCGCTCGAGCAGAGCGTCGAGTGCCCACTCGGCGCGATAGGCGATCAGCGCGTCCTCGACGATATCGTGGCACGCGTCGCCGGCATCACGCAGGTGGATGACAGCCGTTATCGCGTGGAGCTGAAGATCGCGACCCAGACCGTAGGCGGCGATACCGCGCAGCTGATGAACATGATGTTCGGGAATTGCTCGCTGCTGGATAACGTCCAGTTTGTCGACTTCGAGCTGCCGCCGGAACTGCTCTCGCTCTATCCGGGGCCAAATCACGGAATCTCGGGCATTCGCGCTCTTCTCGGAGCGCCCGGGCGGCCGATGACGAGCGCGGCGACCAAGCCCCAGGGCTTACCGATTTCCGAGCTCGCGCGGTTGTGCAAGACGTTCGCGCTCGGCGGCGTCGATATCATCAAGGACGATCATGGCATCGCCGATCAAGCCTACTCGCCCTTCGACGAGCGGATTCGCGTATGTCAAGCGGCCGTTGAGGCCGCTTCGCAGACAACCGGCAAACCGTCGTTCTATGCGCCGAATCTGATCGGGACGCCACGCGTTCTGCGGGAGCACTCACGAATGGCGCGCGACCTCGGCATTCGCGCGGTACTCATTTCACCGATGCTGGTGGGATTGCCGGCGTTCAGGGATTTGGTCGATGAGTTCCCCGAGTTCGTTTATCTGGCGCATCCGTCGTTCGGGGGAGCGACGAGGATGACGCCGGAGCTGCTGTTCGGCAGGCTGTTGCGACTCTTCGGCGCCGACGCCGTCATCTTCGTCAACTATGGTGGTCGCTTTGCTTACTCGCGCGAAGAATCATTGTCAATCGCAACATCCCTGCGCGCGCACTGGGGAGAGGTTCGACCCGCGCTGCCGGTGCCGGCCGGCGGGATGCTCGTCGAACGTGTCGACGAGTTACTCGAGTTTTACGGCCCGGACACGATGTTGCTGATTGGCGGCAACCTGTTGGAAGCGCGCGAGGCGCTCCTGGACCGCACGCGGGAGTTCGTCGCGAAGGTACATGCGCACGATGGAAAGAGGTCCGCGGCAGCGGGTTCTCTTTAGGTTAGCTTCTAAGTCCGCGAAGCTCGAGAAAAATAGCTCCGGCTAACGTAACTGCGCCCAAGTGCGGACGGGTCAAGGAGTCTCCTTCCGAACCGAACGCCGCGCCGAATGCTCTTTCGGCGCAAACCTAAAGAACCGGCGGCACTAAGTGCCGCGGCTCGTCCGCCTCATGCGCAGGTGGCCTTCGATTTAAGCGCCGCGTAGAGGCCGCCCTCCTCGGGCAAGTACGATCTTCTTGCCGGCGTTCAGCCGAGTCGCAGAGGTACGCGGAGCTTTGGCGCTAGCAGAGACTTACTACGAACACTTCCCGACGTAGCCGCAATCCTGGAGACACTGAACGCAGCCGCCCTGCGAGATGAGGTTACCGCCGCACTTGGGACACATCCCGACGCCGGCCAGCATCTTCTTGCGGACGTTGGGGGACGGTAAGGTGGTCATCGTAGCGAGTGATTGCAGCGCGCTGCCGCCGTTGCCGCCAGCGTTCGGGTCTTTGAAAAGCGGGATCAGGTCGATCGACTTGGCGTTTGCATCGTTTTCGGCGCGCTCTTCGGAGCTGAGCTGGAACTGCGGCTCCGCAACCGAGACGTACTGCGCTTCGCCGCGCGGATTCATGTCGGCGATCGGGAGCGCGAGCGTCAGAGCTTTGGCGAGGCCCTGCGAAATGCCGTCGGCGCACGAGAGCGCGGTCGGACCCGAAGCGTCACGCATCTTGGGATTGGGGCAGCGCATGCCTTCGAACTTTTCGATGAACTTCTCCGGATCGGCGCCATAGCGCAGGCCGACCGAGATCGCCACGCCGAGCGCTTCCAAGTACGACTGTTGGCACGAACCGCTCTTGCCGAGTTTGAAGAAGACCTCGAACGGGTTGCCCGACTCATCTTCGTTGAGCGTGATGTAGAGCGGGCCGCAACCGACGTTCGCCTGCACCGTGCGTCCGCGCATGACGGGCGGGCGCTGGCGGTACGCGGTCACCGGCGCTTGGACCTTGCGGTACTCTTGCAGTTGGGCTTGCGTGCCCTCGAGCTTGGTGACGAGCTTGGTCATCGCCTGAGCGCAGGCTGCATTCTTCACGCGCAGGTCGACGTTATCGATTTGAAGCGCTTCGATCTTGGCGATCAAGCCGGCGATCGTCGCTTTGACGGTCTGTTCGTTCATGTTAGCGTGCCTCTAGGAGCGCGTTCGCTCGTGCGAGCAGCGCATCGATATCGAGTTCTTCGAGCGTCTTGGCGTCGGCGGGTGCGGTGGCAACGGCGGGGGCGCCGGATGCGCCCGTTTCGGAGACGTCGCGGTTGGCGCCCTTGATATCCCCGTCCTTGGAGAACGTGACGACTTGCTCGGTCCGCGAGCCGTCGCGGTAGTATGTGAAGCCTTTGCAGCCGGCCTTGTAGGCGCGCAGGATCGAGCGCGCGACGCTTTCGCGCGTGTCGTCGTTGGGCGCGTTGATCGTCTTTGAAACGGCGTTGCAGGTGTGCTTTTGGAACGCGGCCAGCATGTCGATGTGTTGATCGACGGAGACGTCCGCCGAGGTCGTGAAGACGTTCTGCCAATTTTGCGGGACTTCGGAGAGGCCCTTAAGCGAACCGCGATTCGCTTCGATTCTGCCCAGGAGCGCTTCCGAATAGAAGCCTTCGTCCTTGGCGATCTCTTCAAAGAGCGGCACGACGTAATACAGGTGCTGCGGGCGGCCTTCGGAGTCTTTCATGACGTGCTTGGTGTAGGCCATGCCAAAATACGGTTCGCAGCCGAACGAGCAGCCCGCGATCATCGAGATAGTTCCGGTCGGCGCGATCGAAAGCAGCGCGGCGTTGCGGCGCGGACGCGGATCGTCGGCCCACACGGAGAGATGCTTGTTCGGGAAGTCGCCGCGTTCGCGAGCCAAGAGTTCGCTCGTCTCTTCGGCGCGCTGCTGCATGAACTTCATCAGTTTCTCGGCGAACGCGATCGCCTCGGGCGAACCGTAAGCGACTTCCATCTGGATCAGGAGATCGGCATAGCCCATGATGCCGAGGCCCACGCGGCGATTGTTGGTCACCATGTCGCGGATTTCGTCCAGGGGATAGAGGTTTGCATCGATCACGTTGTCGAGGAAGCGAATCGCGAGCGCCGTCGCCTGTGCCAGGCGCTCCCAGTCGACGTCCTTGGTCCGCGCGTCGTAGAAGTGGCCGACGTTGATCGAGCCGAGGTTGCACGAATCGTAGCCGTGCAGCGCCTGCTCGCCGCAGGGATTGGTCGCTTCGATCGGACCCAGCCCGGGCAGCGGATTCCATTCGGGATGATCGAGGAAGAGGACACCGGGCTCACCATTCTGCCACGCGCCCTCAACGATGGCATCCCAGATCTCACGCGCCTTGACCGTGCGAGCCATTTCCTTGGTACGCGGATCGATCAGCTCGAAGACGGCATCGTTCTCGACCGCAAGCATGAACTTATCGGTCACGCCGATCGAGATATTGAAATTGTTGATCTGCGTCTGCAAGAGCTCTTGCTTGATGTGGACGAGTTCATCTTCCGAATACCGGCCGGTATCCGAGAAACGATTCCAGAGCGCGCGGTTCTCCGAGTCGAGCTCTTTCTTGCAACGCATGAAGTGAAAGACATCGGGATGATCCACGCGCAACACGCCCATGTTGGCGCCGCGACGAACGCCGCCTTGCTTGATCGAATCGGTCGCAGCGTTAAAGACTTTCATAAACGAGACGGGTCCTGACGCGTCGCGCCCGGTCGTAGCGACCGTCGCACCGCTTTGCCGCAGCGATGAGAACGACATGCCCGTCCCGCCGCCTCCCTGCTGCACGCGCGCCATCGCCTTGAGATTGTAGAAGATGCCCTCGATCGAGTCGGGGACGGGCAGCACGAAACAAGCCGAGAGCATCGACAACGGCCTCCCAGCGTTGACGAGGCACGGGGTGTTCGGCATGAAATCCCGGCGCGCCATCATGTCGTAGAAGGCGTGGCTGACGCCGTCGACGACCGCGTCGACGTCCCGGCCGAGTTTTTCCGCATAGGGACGCTCAGGCACGGCGACGGCGGAGGCGACGCGCCACAGGAACTCCTTAGGCGTCTCCTTCGATCCGTCGGGCTTCTTCGCAAAATATCGCTCGTTGAGCACTCGCAGCGAGTTGGGATCGAAGGCCGGTTCGGCCAATCCATGCGGCAGCGCGGGCTCGGGGGATGCAGAAGCCTCGGACATCTGAAGAATCTCCATGACGGGAAAGGTTCGAGAGCAGGGCATCGAACACCTGTTCGATAGGGCGGCAGTCGGGCCTCGGTACGTGATATAGTACACCCGGCACTGGCCGGATACAAGATATAGTGGTAAGGACAATTTCCACCTTGAGCACAGCCTGTGCACGGCTTGTTGGAAACCTAACAATCTTGTGTAGGACCGGTGAGCGAGCAAGCCACCCGGTGGGGCGCTTGGGGAGAAGTTCGAGGATAGCGGGGATGGCCGGGGAACGCTCGGCGAGTGCTCCGCCCGGACTCGTTTGCAGACCGCCTCAGCGGCGTCTCGCTGGACGGCCTGGCCGCTCTCGGGATCCGCGGCGTCATCGTCGACCTGGACAACACTCTGGTCGGCTACGGTCAGGAGCAGCTCGAGCCGGAGGACGCCGCCTGGATCGCCGCGGCGGTCGCGCGCGGCTTTGGGATCGTCCTGGTCTCAAATAACTTTACGGGCCGCGTCGATCGGGTTAGCCGCGAGCTCGGCGTCCCGGGAATCTCGTCGGCGCTCAAGCCGCTGCCGTACGGTTTTCTGCGCGCGCTGCGCTTGCTGCAAACGCCGAGGCGGGCGACCGTCGTCGTGGGCGATCAACTGTTCACGGATGTACTTGGCGCGAAGTTCCTCGGCTTGCACAGCATCTTGACCCACCCGATCGTGCCGCACGATTGGTTAGGTACGAAAGTGTTGCGGCTGCTCGAACGGATCGTGCTCGGCCGGCGAATCGCGCCTGAGCCGCGCGAGCGGCCATGACGCCGTCCGCATACGCATTCGATCTGTATGGCACGCTCGTCGATTTCACGTCGCTGCGAAATCGCGCGTACCCGTCCATCATTGATTCGGCGGCGTTCATCGAGACGTGGCGCGCCAAGCAACTGCAGTACGCGTTCCTTTCGACTTTGGTGACGCGCTATGAGGATTTCGACGAGCTGACCGGGCACGCGCTGGATTTTGCCGCGGCCCAGCACGGTGCGTCCCTCGATGCGGCGACGCGGGCCGAATTGGTCGGCGCATGGTCCAGCCTGCCGGTCTATCCGGAAGTACCCGAGGTTCTGACGGCGCTCCGGCAGCGCGGCGCGCGACTCGTCGTCTTGAGCAACGGTACGCCGCGCGCGATTGCGAGCACGCTTGCGGCGGCGAAGATCGCGCCGCTTTTGGACGGCGCGCTCTCGGTCGATGAAGCGCGCGCGTACAAGCCGAGCCCCGAGGTCTATCATCTAGCCGCGAAGTTCTTCAAACTGCCGCGCGAGCGGATCGCTTTCGTTTCGTCGAACGGGTGGGACGCGATGGGGGCGGCCGAATTCGGTTTTACGGTCTATTGGTGCAATCGTACGTCGGCGACGCCCGAGACCTTCGGTGCTAAGCCAGCGCACACGATCGTTACCCTGCGCGAGTTACTGGATGCCTGACCACGATTTCCTGAAACTCGCGGTCATCGGCGATCCGGTGGCGCACAGCGCGAGCCCGCCGCTGGTGCGCGGGTTCATGACCGACGCCGGCGTCGCGGGTTCGTACGAGGCGATCCGTGTGGCGGCCGGCCAAGGTGCGCGCGCAATCTTGGAATTGTCCGAGCAAGGCTATTGTGGCCTGAACGTCACGACGCCACTAAAAGAAGAAGCGTACGGGGCCATAGTGGAGATGGGACGCTGCGAGGGCGAAGTCGTCAAAGCGACGGGCTCGGTCAACACAATCGTGTTCGATCCGACCGGCGGCCCCGACGATCGCGCGACAGGCCTCAACACCGATGGAATCGGCGCGCGCGACGCCATTCGCGCCGCGACGGGCGTCGAACCGCGCGAGGCCGGTGCGATCCTCGTGCTCGGTGCGGGTCCGACGGCGCGCGCGGCCGCGTTCGATCTCGTCGAGAGTAATGCGCGCGTGTTTCTGTGGAATCGCACCGCCGACCGGGCGCGCGAAATGGCCGGTCGATTCGAAGCGCGTCTTTGGAACGGCGAGCCGGTCGACGTCGTGTTTTCGGCTTTGCGTCCCGGTCCCGATCTGGACGATGCGCTTATCGAAACGCTGCGCGCCGCGCGAGTCGTGATCGACGCGAACTACGGGCCGCGTGCGACGCTCGGCGCGCTGCTCGAGCGCGACGTTGTGGACGGCACCGAAATGTTGCGCGCGAGCGCACGCGCTTCGTTCGAAATCTGGCTGCAACCGCACCGGCACCGGCGCGGTCAGACTTAGTACCATAAGGAGCAGCATGAGCGTCAAAGTCTACGGAATCAATCACATCGCAATCGAGGTCGACGACATCGACAAAGCAGTCGCGTTCTATCGGGACGTCTTCAACCTCGAAAAACTCGACGAGGGCGAGGGCGACGCGTTCTTTAAAATTGGCGAGCATCAGTTCTTGGCAATGTTCGCGGTCGATAAGGTCGATCGCGCGCGGACCCGTCACTTCGGCTTGATGGTACGCGACGCCGGGCAGGTGGACGAAGTGCGCGAAAAGCTCACCACAAAGTATGGCCTGGAGCTCATCCCGCCGTTCCGCTGCGACTTCCACGACCCGTTCGGCAATCGCGTGCAGGTGGTCGACCTGCACGATGAATCGATCGTGTGGCTGATACCGTATCAAGAGGTCCAGCAAGCCGGCCTAACCTTCGCAGACGCAAAATAGTGCCGCCTTCCGACGCGTTAGGCTCAATTGAAACAAAGCGCCGGATTCGTGGGCGACGCACCGCGTGTACTTCCCGCTCCGCGATGTTGGCGGGAAACCCGTCACGCGAGTGATGGAACCGAAGTGACGAACCACCGGTACGATCGCCCGTGACCCCGGTAATTCTCGTCGGCACAGTCGCTGCCGTCGGCGTTTTGCACACGCTGGTTCCCGACCATTGGGCGCCGATCGTCGTCATCGGCCGGCAACGAGGCTGGTCGGCCGCGCGCACGGCGCGCGCCGCCGCGCTCGCGGGTTTCGGCCATATCATCACGACGCTCATTCTCGGCGCGCTCCTCTGGGCTCTCGGAGCGTCGCTCGCCGCACGCTACGCGCATACTGTCAGTCTGGCCGCGGCCGTCGCGCTTATCGTCTTCGGAGCATGGATCGCGTATTCGGGATGGCGGGAGTTGCGCGAAGACGGCCGGAGCGCCCATTCTCACCTGGGCCACGCGCACGTACACGGTCATGGCGATTCGGTGAGACATGCGCACTGGCACGAACATCACGCCGAGGATTGGCACGCGGTCGATGGCGGTGCCGCCGTCATGCATCACCACGACCACGCTATCGCAGGCCGGACCGCGTTACTGCTGATCCTCGGCTCGTCTCCGATGATGGAAGGGATCCCGGTATTCTTCGCCGCCTCGCCATACGGCGTGCCTCTTGTCGTGGTCATGGCGGCAGTCTTCGCTGTTTCGACCATCGTGACGTATGTAGGCGTCTCGGTCGCCGGCGTCGCCGGCCTGCAGCGCGTTTCGCTCGGACCGCTCGAGCGGTATGGCGAGGTTGCGAGCGGGGTCTTCGTCATGCTTGTGGGCGTGTACGCGTTGCTTAGCGTCTAGCCGGGCGGGATGGCGGAGAGGGGGAGATTCGAACTCCCGAGACCTTTAACAGTCTGCTCGCTTTCCAAGCGAGTGCATTCGACCACTCTGCCACCTCTCCAGGTGCCGGCCCGGCGTTAGCGCGCTAAATGCGCGCCGGGTGCCAGATCGTTTTGGTTTCGACGAAGGTGCCGATATTCGCCAGGTCTTGCGCTTCCGCCGCGTACCAATCGGCCGTCGATTGTGCCGGGATCATGCGGCAGCGTTTGAGATTGTCGGCGGCTAACCGCTCGAGTTCGGCCGCGAACGACGCGTCGAGTGAATGCGTTTGCAGCGCGTTGACATCCATGTGGCGCGCGAGATGCGGTGCAACCTCGATGCGTTTGCCGGTCAGAATGTTCAGTGCGCCGGCCGGCAAGTCGCAGGTCGCAACGCACTCGGCGAAGACGATTGCGGTGCGCGGATCGATCTCGGAGGCAAGCGCGACGACCGCGTTCCCCGAGACGAGCACCGGCAGGACCGCCGAAACCAAACCCAAGAGCGAAGGCTCGTCGGGCGCGATGACGCCGACAACGCCCATCGGCTCCGTTGCCGAATAGTTGAAGAAGGGGCCGGCGACGGGGTTGCGCGAGGAAAGCAGCGCCGTGTACTTGTCGCACCAGCCGGCGTACCACAGCGCACGATCGATCGCCGCGGTCGTTTCGTGCAGCGCGTCGTGTTCGCTCGAGCCCATGCCGATGCGCAGTTGCGCGACGAACTGGGCGCGACGCGCGTCCATCATCTCCGCCAGACGGTAGAGCACGAGCCCGCGGTTGGCCGGCGCCATGGTCGACCATTTCTCAAATCCGGTTCGCGCCGCGACGACTGAATCGCGCAGATCTTTGCGCGAGGCCCGCGCCACGTTCGCCGAATCGTCGGAGCCGCTGCCGTAGACGTCGCTGCGCCCGGATTCGGAGCGCACGAACTCGCCGTTGAGATAGAGCTTGAAGGTCTTGCGAACGTCGAGGCGGACGGAGTCGTTCTTGGACATGCTCGGAGGCTACGGTGGCGCGGCGATGTGGCCCTCTGCCAGGAGCCGGCCGGACCCGTACGCTATGCTCAGCCGATGACCGATTCCAGCGCGGGCGTCTTGTCGCGTCTGCCAAAGACGGCCGCCCTCCTTATAGGCGTTGCCCTTGTAGCCGTGCTGGCAGTCGCCGCGCGTGCCACGAGCGGCCATACGGGACCGGTGCCGGATGTCGTGATCGGCCTGGTCGCCGGCGTGTTGCTCGGAAACTTCGTGGGCGTTCCGGCCGAGTTGAAACCCGGCATCGCATTCGTGCTGCGCTACATCTTGCGCACGGCGATCATTTTGTTCGGACTTGGGTTGAGCCTTCAGTTGGTCGTGCAGACCGGCGGAGCGACCTTGGTTCTCGTGCTGGCCTGCTTTACGCTCGCGCTGGGCCTGGGCTATGTCGTTGCCCGCGTCTTTCGCTTGAACGTCAACATCGGCACGTTGCTCGGCGCGGGCACCGCGATCTGCGGCGCGTCGGCGATCCTCGCGATCGGCCCGCTGCTGTGCGCGAGCGACGAAGAGATTGCCTATGCGCTGACGACCATCTTCACGTTTAACATCGTCGCGCTGATTGCATTTCCGTTGATCGGACACGCGCTCGCCTTCTCCGACACGACGTTCGGCAGTTGGACCGGAACGGCAGTCAACGACACGTCGGTTGTGGTCGCGACCGGTTTCAGTTATTCCGCCGCGGCCGGCGGCGTTGCGACGATCGTGAAGTTGACGCGCACCGTACTGCTGGTGCCGCTTGCGCTCGCGATCGGCGTCATGGCCGCGCGGCAACATCTCACTCCCGGCACGACGATCGCGTCGCGCGTGGGCGCGACCGTTCCGTGGTTCGTCCTCGGCTTCGTCGCGGCCGCGGCGTTGCGCAGTTCGGGCGTCGTGCCGGCGCAACTCTTGGCGCTTGGCGCGCAAGTCGCATCGTTTCTGATCCTGATGGTGCTCGTCGCCGTGGGTCTGAACGTCGACGTTCGCAAGATGGCGACGATGGGGGCGCGGCCCCTGGTTGCCGGCCTGGTGCTCGCGAGCCTCATGGCCGCAATCAGCTTCGGGTTGGTCTCGCTACTCGGAATTCGCTAGGGAGGCCGCTCCCTTATGGGACCCAACCCGGGGCAGGAAGAGAGTTCGAACCTGCGAGCGAAGGGCGTCGGGAAGCCTAAGTTGATATATTGTATGCCAGCGCCTACCGACGCGCTGCCGTTTAAGTGTGAGGCCGCTACATGACCACTGCTGCCGCCCCCATCGATCAACCGCGCGGACCCTTCGCCAACCAGTGGATCCAGCTTATCGCCGGCGTCGTCTGCATGGCCGCAGTCGCAAACTATCAATATGGCTGGAATTTCTTCGTTCCGGCAATGCAGGAAGCGAACGGTTGGAGCCTCGCCAGCATCCAGTGGGCGTTTACGTCCTTTCTGACGCTCGAGGTCTGGCTCGTCCCAATCGAAGGACCGCTCGTCGACAAATACGGTCCCAAACTGATGATTTTTCTCGGCGGGATATTTGCCGCACTCGGTTGGATTATCAATGCCCACGCGCCGACCGTACAAATGCTCTGGTTCGGAAACGCCGTCGCGGGCGTCGGAGCGGGGTTGGTTTACGGCACGTGCATCTCGAACGCTACGAAGTGGTTCGGCGCACGCCGAGGTTTAGCGGCCGGACTGACCTCGATGGGGTTTGGCGCTGGCGCCGCGCTCACCGTCGTGCCGATTCTCCATATGATCAAGGTGAGCGGCTACGGCCCGACGTTCCAGCTCTTCGGAATCGTTCAGGGCGTCATCGTCATCCTCGCTTCGTTCTTCTTCGTGATGCCGCCGAAGACGCTGGCGGCGGCTCCGAAGCAGACGGGGCTCTTGCAGGGCACGCACGATTACACGTTGCGTGAAACATTGGCTTCGCCCGTATTCTGGGTCATGTTCGTCATGTTCGTGCTGGTTGCGGCCGGCGGCCTTACGGCGGTGGGTTCGCTCGCCACGATCGCGAAGGACTTCTACGTCGATCAAAGCCCGGTGACCATCTTCATCTGGACGCAACTGGCACTCGCTTGGACGGCTCAGCTCAACAACGTCGTAAACGGCGCAACGCGGCCGATTCTCGGAGCGCTCTCGGATCGGATCGGTCGAGAAAACACGATGTTCTTCGCGTTCTTGGTCGAGGGCATCGGAATCTGGGCGCTGTGGAACTACGGGCGCACGCCGATCGCGTTCGTCCTGCTTTCAGGCGTCGTGTTCTTCGCTTGGGGCGAAATCTACAGCATCTTCCCGGC
>PLDY01000167.1:0-448 GCA_003136895.1 Candidatus Erabacter solicola
GGAATACTTGACGCGCACAAGGAGTTCCGCTCCCGGAAGCGCCCCCCGCTAGGGTTTCCCTGACGCTGGGCATAGTGCGCCAACTCCGGCATGCGGCATCCATGCATGTTGCGAAGCAACTGCTGATGCCACCCCCCTACGGCGGCTCGGGAACAGTCTTTGAATTGGCATTGTCACGTGCCGAAGACCTTTGCGCTTCGCGCAGCGCACGCTTAGCGGCTCAGACCGCAGCACTGGGCCGGCTCTCTTTTTGCCGAAGAACGCGCCGGCGTTTTTTTGCGATTGCCGTCGCGATTGGTGTGCAGAGGCTACCTCGCGGCTTAGTGCGCTCGCGAGAACCACTCGCCGATCTCCGAAGCCTCCTCCGCTGTCAACGCCAACACCGTCGCTTCGGCCACGTGAGCCAAGTGCGGTGCACAGCGAGCCGGTCCGACAACCGGTGCTGTGC
>PLDY01000167.1:499-5809 GCA_003136895.1 Candidatus Erabacter solicola
TTTCCGGTCAGCACACCGCCGGCCAGCGGCGAGAACGGAGTGTAGCCGAGGTTTCTCTCGGCGCAGATAGCGCGCACTTCGTGGTCCGCTTCAGGTACCAAGAGGCTGAAGCTGTTCTGCACCCACTCGAAGGTGGGCAGTCCGAGACGATCCGCCGCATCGATAGCAGCGCGCAGTTGGCTCGCGTCCACGTTGCAACATCCGACGTGCTCAACGAGGCCGCTCTCGATCACCGCAGCAAAACCCTCGAGAGTCTTTTCAATGGGCGTGTCTGGGTCCGGCGCATGCGAAAGGTAAAACGTAACTCTTTCGATCCCAAGCCGCTCGAGACTGGTACCGAGCTTCTCCTCGATGTAGGATTGATCGAACGCGCGACCTTGAATGCCGTCCATAGCGGGCGGAGCCACCTTCGTTGCGATGTGCATGTCTGCGCGAGTCTGTTCATCACAGTGGCGCAGCCATTGCCCGATCGCGAGCTCGGAATCTCCACCGGCATATCGCTCGGCCGTGTCCAGGACATTGATTCCTAGCGACACCGCCTCGTCGAGTGTGGCGAAAGCAGCTTGGCGGTCAAGGCCGCGCCCGATTAGTTCCGTCACCCCTCCGAGACCGCCGAACGTACCGCAACCGAGAATAATCTCGGATATCTCAACGCCCGTATCCCCCAAGAACCGTTTTCTCACATGCACTCCGTTTGATCGATCCTACACGCATGTTTCAGCACCCTCGCCGCAAAGCCGCCTCGCTGGGCCCCCTGTCCGGGCGCTTGGCATTCGGCAATGGCCGGACGGGGGTCCGTTTTGGGCCGCTTAATCGATTAGAAATGTGGTTCATAGGCACACCCGTTCGTCCCGCGAATCGGTAATGCGCTCCACGCGTTCTCGTTGGTCAGACTCGATAGGATGGCGCGCTTGGGGGCCGACGCACGCTTGTTGGAGGCGCCTGCGCTATCCTCGCCGGAAAAAGGACGTCATGGGTCGAGAACTTCACGTCCATTCGCATCCGTCGCCGGTCGAGCACTGGCGGCATCTCATTGAGATCGTGGCCATTCTTGCAGCGGCCGCATGGGGGCTTTACGTCTTCGTCTATCAAGAGCACATAAAGCCGGCCAATATGCTCCCCGATGTGCAGCGCATCGCGACGGTTACGCACGAGCCTCTGCCCGGAAATAAGGAGTTCGTTAAGGTTAACATCGACATGAAGAACATCGGCCAAACTACCGCGGAGCTCGGCGGCCTTGTCGTCAATGTTTACGGCTCGCGCTACACCCAGCACAATGGGAACACGGTCCACGCTCCAACTCCAGGGCTCATAACCCGTAATCTAACGTTGAGCAAGACCAAACCGGTGTTACTGTACTCGTTCTTCGACGTGTGGCGGCCGCTCGGAGACCCCAGGGTATTCTTAGTTGAGCCCGGGCAAGTTATCGAGGAACCATTCGACTTCGCGGTTCAAGCCGACAGGTACGATGTGGTTGGTTTGGACATGTTTTTTTGCTACACTCGACCCGGAAACACAACATGGCTCGTTGCGCGTGAAAACCGCGCGGACGGCTCATTCTGGGTACACTTTTCTGGTCCATCGCAAACGTCTCATCCAGGCCTCATGTGCCGTAAACAGACCCACGAGTATAGAATTTAGTGAGCTCGTCAGCGAGGAGCAGTCGAAACCTGCGCATGAAACCTTTGAATTCATGGATGCGCCATACTGCTGCTGCATCGTGCGTGGCAAATCCCTAGAGCCGCTCCCAGCCCGAGATGGGCTGTGAGAGCTGGAGGTCGCGCGTAGCGGCACGAGCACCGCGAGCTCGTGTTTTCCATCTTCGCAAACGACGAACGCTAGGATACGGCCATCGTCAGCTATGCCTAACGCTGTTTGCACGCGTCGGGTGCCGCGATTTTGAATCAGTTCGTCGAGAGGGCGTGCGCGCGGCTCTGTGTCGTGCGCATTCGCGACGAACCCGCGTGAATCGGAAACGCCTACGATCGTGCCGTCTTCCGAGATCGCGTAGGCGAAACCATGGCCAGCGGAAAGTTGCAGCGCCTTGCCGTCGCGCCAGAGAATGGGGGAGCCGGCGCTACCTAGTGCCGGTTCGTTATCACCGACGGCGTTGCCGCGCGAATCGACACCGTAAGCGACGCCAAAACCGGGTTCCGCGGAGCGCGTGCAAGAATCGCCCGGAACGGAGCCTCTTCTTGAGCAGTGCCATGTAATGGCGACTGTAGGAATCGAGGGGTCCCTAACGATCTTGAGACCCCCGTCGAAGCCGGCGACGAACTCGCCGCGCATGGCGGTCGCGTCGCCCTCGCCAAGCGCGATGTTGTCTGCGCCATATTCTACCCCGGAGACGTCCGCCATCCAATGCCGATCGGCCAACGCGAGACTGACGTCTTCGGCCGGGAACGCATTGGCGAAGTCGCCGACGAAGGCAACGTTCGCAGCCGTGTCGGCTGCGGCGATCGACACGTTGCCCGAGTCGTAGGGTTTACCCGCGCCCTTGAATGGAGGCTTCTCCCGCGGCACGACGTGCCAAGCGCCATTCCAAACAAACGCTGCCCGACTGACGCCGGAATACGCGCCGCTGAATTGGAACCCAAGGGTAACGAAGGGCGTGCCGTCACGCGCGAGCGCCACATTTTCGAAGTACGGACATAAACTATCGGTGCTGCAAACAATCGGCCCGAAACGCTGAAACGCGTGCGTGGTTTCCGGCGACTCGGATCGGAGGATCGTGCTCGTTCCATTGGCGCGCACGACGAGGAGGCGTCGCGGTACGTCCAAAGCGTCGCGGGCGCGAACGAGTAGCACGGCAACTGTGCCGTTTCGAGCCATTGTTGCCACAAAGGGCGGTCTTGTCTCGTTAGCGACGGATCGGTATGGGGGGATGGCCACCGACCATCCAGTGGGCAACCGGACCGGATGCAAAGCGTACGTCAACGCCGCGATAAGAAAAGTCATGCTCCGTCTCCCAACTCACAAAGAAACGTACGAATTTCAGACGCGCTTGTCCGGGCGAAGAACAAATCCATTTGCCCACGAGTGCCGATAGTATCAGCGCGGAGATTATTGATGAACCATCCGCTTTCATGTCGTGGCGACTGCGTACGATTGTGACGGGAGTTAGAAAGCGAGACGGCGCGGTTGCACGCGGCCTGGCAGGCGACGACCTAAGGGCCTCCAACCGGCCACCAGCGCAAAGCCGCGGATTCGGCGCTCACCAACTTTTGCGCCTCGCTGCAGGCGGCGCGAACCGTGCATCAGGCTGCGCGGCCTGCATCGTTGTAAACGGATACAGGTGCAGAATTCACTAAGACGACGGGCCGGCTTGCCGAGGCCGCCGAAAAATACCGGAGTCATCCGGCTTCGACTTGAATAGGATGGTTGCATGGGGAATCCCGGCTAACCGTCATGATAAGGAAATGCTTATGCGAGTCTACGCATCTCGGCGCCTAGCGACGGTCGTTATCGGCACGTTCGCCTTCATTGCGACCATTGCTGCCTCGCCGCCGTCGCTGGCGCCGGGCAACGCTCATCTGACGCCGAATTCGCTGAAGGCGGCGCTCGCGTCGGGTTCGTCGCGCGATAAGATCGTATCGCTAACGTATTCCGCGAAGGGTACCAGCACCGACGAGTTCACACCGCCTCCGTCTGACGGTCAACCGGTCGGCGAAACCAACATCGATTTGACCGGTCTGACCAGTAGCCAAGCCGAGACCGGAGCATCGGTGCTCAAGCCCGACAAGGCGCAGCAGTGCACGGCTGGAACGATTCCGCCGCAGATCTTCAAAGCCAAAGGGAAGTTGACGTCGGGCGGCTATCTGGTCGTCGAGGGTGCGTGCTTCGGCAATAGCGGATCCGTAGAGATCAGCGGCTTTCCGAACGGCGACTTGAAGGTGACGAACGAAGCCTGGACGCCCACGGCGATCACTGTGCAATTGCCGACCGTCTCGGGCGTCCCGGACCTGATCATGCACGTTCAAGTCAAACGTACGCTCACGTCGAAAGTCTTCAACGCCAAGTTCATTGCGGCGATCGGCGACCCCGTCGATTTACCGGTCACCGATATGACCAACAATGAGTGTGCCGGCCTTGGCGTCTGTATCGCCCAAGCGCCCCATCCCGCCGTCGGAATTCATGTCGATTCGTCGAAGACGAGCGGGGCTGACATCTGGACGCTAAAGATTCCGGACCATTGGCATCTGTACGCCGTCAAACTCGTTCACATTACGTCCCCGCACGCGAGCTCGTCGACGATCAACGGGACGGGCAGTTCAAAGACGATCAAGATCTCATGGGCCGAGATCGCGAAAACGGTCCAGGTGCCGGTCACAACTACTCAAACGTCCAACTCCGGATCGAGCTGGGATTCGATTTTCGAAGACGTTGTAAGCGGTGGGGCCGCAGTAGCCGCGAACACCGGCTCGACGACGAGCACCACCACCACGCTCCAGCCCTTCACCGTCTACACCGAAATGTACCGGCTGGAAGCGACGGTGCGCGGCCCCGCCGGCATGAAGCCGTCCTAGACCTTAAATATTTTTGCAAGTTTCTTGCATCGGGCGCTCGCGCTCGACGCCGGGGGGTTGACGGAGGAGGGAAGAGGGACGGAGTGATCACCGGCATCCATGGTAGCGAACAGGAGGTAAGCGACGCCGCCCGGGGAGTGTGTGTCGTCCTCGGGTGTGCCACCATGNNTGGCACAGTGAAACCCTAAGATGGACGCATGCGCTGGATGCACCGCGTTCGTCTTTATCCCAAGAGGTCCCAAGCCGAGCATCTGGAGTTCATGCTCGATGTGACGCGGCAGACGTACAACGCTCTCCTAGATGAGCGCCGGTACGCCTGGACCGCTCGTCGCATTCGCGTTACAACGAAGATGCAATATGCGGAGATCACGGCGCTCCGCGCAGAGGACAGCCGGTTCGCCGCGGTCTACCGCGAGTGCGTGGACGCGGTGTTGCACCGACTGGACCTTGGGTTTGCGGCATTCTTTCGACGCATCAAGAACCGGGAGACTCCCGGTTATCCCCGCTTCAAGCCGAAAGCGCGCTGGAAGCAGCTCGAATTCCCGCACGGCGACCGCGCGCTGAAACTCGATCAGGAACAGAAACGGGTGCGTATTCCCGGCGTTGGTACGGTCCGGCTGCGCAAAGGCCGCGCGATTCCGGACTTCGGCCGCGCCTTCGTGGCCGAGAAGAACGGCCGCTGGTGGGCCGTCTTCGAGTGCGAACGTGAACCCAAAGCATTGCCGAAGACGGGCAAGGTCGTCGGGATCGATCGTGGCGTGCACGTGCTCGCTGCGACGAGCGA
>PLDY01000111.1:0-511 GCA_003136895.1 Candidatus Erabacter solicola
CATCTGATCGACGCGCTCTTCAACCTCACCTCGGTGGCGACGAACCAAACGATCCATCTGTGCGGCATGTTGACCGAAGCGATCCACACGCCGTTCTTGGGCGACCGCGCGCTCTCACTCGAGAACGCGGCCTACGTGATGAACACCGCGCGGCATCTTGGCGAGGAGATCGAGTTCAAACCGGACGGCATCGTCGAACGGCGCGCGCAGAGCGTCCTGCGCGATGCGTGCGCGCTGCTCGAGGGCATCGCGAGCCGCGGTCTGATGCGCTCGATCGAGGCCGGCACGTTTGCCGACGTGCGCCGCTCGCCCGACGGTGGCCGCGGCTTCGAGGGCGTCTTCGAACGCGCCGCCGATTACTGGAACCCGATCGAGGACGCACTCTCGCCGGCCTCGGCCGCGCGATGAGCAAGTTCGTCAAGCCGTACGGTGACACGCTCGATGACGGAAAGGTGCAACTCTCGTTCACGCTGCCGATCGAGTGGAGCGAGGCGGCGGATGAAGCGGCGCG
>PLDY01000111.1:590-10684 GCA_003136895.1 Candidatus Erabacter solicola
GACGCGCACACGGTCGGCATCGATGCGATCCTCAACATGAAGGGCTACCGCGGAGACTACGGCTTGGAGCGCTACAAAGAGTTCGCGGTCTTCAACCTCGGCAGTCAGGTCTCGGTCGAGCGGCTGGCGCGTTTCGTGCGCGACGAAAGTGTCGACGCCGTGCTGGTTTCGCAGGTCGTAACGCAGAAGGGCAGCGACGTGCACAACTTTACGGCGCTCGGCGAGCTGCTCGAAGCGGAGAGTCTGCGCGACCGCGTCCTTTTGATCGCGGGCGGCCCGCGCATGACGAACCTGCTCGCGAGCGAGCTGGGATACGACGCCGGCTTCGGGCGCGGCACGCTGCCGAGCGAAGTCGCCGCGTTCGTCGCGCAACGCATGGCCGAGCGCGCGTGAACGCGCGAACTCCGTCCCTCATCCTCGTCGCGACGTTCCTGGCGCTGGCCTCGTCGGCGCGCGCGCAAACGTCCGCGACTTTGCCTTCGGTCGCGCCCACCAAAGTACCGATCGTCACGCCGGTCGCGGAAGGCGATGAGTGGAGTGCCGATCAGATCGTGGCCTTGCAGAGCGACCTCGACGCGTTGATCGCCGGCGCGCCCGCGTTACGGGGCGCGCACGTCGGCGTCCATGTGGTGGTTACGCGTAGCGGCGCGACGTTGTACTCGCGCAATGCCGACGAAGAGTTTCAGCCGGCCTCGACCTTCAAACTGGTCGTGGGCAGCGCCGCGCTCGACAAGCTCGGCCGGAGCTTTCGTTTCAGGACGTCGGCGTATCTCTACAACGGCGCGGTACTGCTGCGCGCCGGCGGCGATCCGTTTCTGTCAGCGGCCGATCTCGACGATTTCGCACATACGGTGCGCGCCGCCGGCATCATGAGGTTTCACGGACTCACGATCGATGCGCGGCGCTACGATCGCGTCCCGTACGCGCCGGGTTGGACTTGGGACGACTTCGCGTTCGACTACGCGGCCAAAGTTTCGGCGATGACGCTCGAGGAGAACGTCGTCCATCTGTATCTCACGCCGGGCGCGCTGCCCGGCTTCGCGGCGAAGGTGTCGATGCAGCCGCTGCCGCTGCGCATCGGCGGGATGGCGCGCACCTTGCCGCGCGGATCAGAGACGACAGCCGACGTGGCGCGCGACCCGGACGGACGGCTCGTGCTGACCGGCGGAATCGCACTCGGAACGGTCGCGCATTCGATCGATGCAGCCGTTCCTAACCCGGAAGGCTACGCGTTCGCCGTCGCGGTCGCGCGTTTGCGAGCGCACGGCGTCACGCTCGCGGCGCCCTTTGCGAATCCGGCGAAGATGCTTGCGGCGCAGAACGCGCGCACGCTCTGGTCACACCTCTCGTTGCCCCTCGCGCTGATCATGCCGAAGTTCTGGTTGCCGAGCGACAACCTCGTCGGCGAATTATTGCTCAAGGAACTGGGCTACGCTACCGGCGGCGCGCCGGGCAGCAGCGCGAAGGGCATCGCCTATGAAAAGGCGTGGATGCGCACGCTCGGCATCGATCCCGCGACGATGACCTTGGCCGACGGCTGCGGGATGTCGCAGTACGACCGCGTGACGCCGCGCGACCTCGTCACCATCCTGCAGCACGATTGGAACGGCCCGTATCGCAGCATCGTGCTCGACGCGCTGCCGGTCGGGGGCTCGCGCGGCACGATCGAAGGTATCGCCGGAACGCTGGCGGCCGGACGCGTCTTCGCCAAAACGGGCAGCATGATGCACGTACGCGGACTGGCCGGATACTTGGCGACCGAGCGGCACGGCGCGGTCACCTTCGCGTTCAGCGTCGACGACTGGAACGGCGCATATCCCGATCTGGCCCAGCTGCGAGCCGCCGTCTTGTCGCGCATCGTCGGCGACTGAGCGACGCAGCTCCGACGACGAGATAGTCGTAGGTCAGTGCGGGCCCGCGTTCACACGCGCGCGGGCGGCGTCGTAGACGGCGCGGAGTGCGGCGGTCAATGCGATGCGTGGCACCCAACCCGTCACGTCGCGCAGCTTCGAAGCATCGCCGACGCTAACCGGGACATCGGCTGGACGCATGCGCTCGGGGTCCTGGCGTATTTCGACCGGGACGCGTGCGATGGTGACGAGTTGCCGCAAGACCTCTTGCATCGTCGTCGCCGTTCCGCTGCAGATGTTGTAGATCTCACCGGCCGTGCCTCCGCCCTCGATCAGGCTGACATATGCTGCGCAGACATCGCGCACATCGAGGAAGTCGCGGCTGGCCTCGAGGTTTCCGACCAGGAGGCGCGAGTCGCCGCCGGCTGCGATTCGCGCGAGCTGCAGCGCGAACGCGGGGGCGGCGAAGCGTTCGTCCTGGCCCGCGCCGATGTGGTTGAACGCGCGCGTCACGACGGCGTCGAGGCCGTAGGCGTGCACGTACGCCAAGGTCAGCGCCTCGGCTGCGACCTTACTTGCCGCATACGGGCTCGACGGCAGCGGCGCGACGGTCTCGCGCAATGGATATGCGCCGGGCGCCTGCGCGCCGTAGACGTCGGCGCTGCTGACTACGAGCACGCGCGGCTTGACGCCCGCGGATTGCGCCAGGCGCACGGCCTCGAGCAGGTGCAACGTGCCGGTCGCGTTCACCGCGAACGTCGCCTCGGGATCGGCGAGCGAAGCGGGAACGAACGCTTGCGCGGCCAAATGCGCAACGGCGTCGGGACGGACGCGCGCGAGCGTCTCGCGCACCTCGAGCGGTCGCGTCACGTCGAGCAGCAGCGAGTCTTCGGCGGCATGGCGTTCCGTGCGCACGGCCTCGTGGCCCCGTTCGCGCAATGCCGCGACGAGATGCGATCCGACGAAACCGCTCGCTCCGGTGATCAGGACGCGCATCGCTCGCGCCTACGTCGCGTCGCGCGGACGCAGCCGATCCATGTCGGCCGCCACCATGCGTTCCACCAGCATCTCGAACGAAACTTCTGGCTCCCAGTTCAAGACGCGGCGCGCCTTCGACGGGTCGCCGACCAGAAGATCGACTTCGGCCGGACGGTAGAAGCGCGGATCGACTACGACGTACGGCTCCCACGGCAAATCGACTGCCGCGAACGCCAGGCGCACGAACTCGCGCACCGCGCGCGTGCGCCCGGTCGAGATCACGAAGTCGTCGGGATTGGGCTGCTGCAGCATGAGCCACATCGCGCGCACGTAATCGCCCGCGAAGCCCCAGTCGCGCTGCGCGTCGAGATTCCCGAGACGCAGTTCGCTCGCCAGGCCGAGCTTGATGCGCGCGACGCCATCGGTGATCTTCCGGGTAACGAACTCTTTGCCGCGACGCGGTGAGTTGTGGATCACGCACTCACCGACGCCGGCGTGGAAGCGTTGCGTCGGCGTGGCGAAGTCGTACAGCCACCCGGCGTAGTGCGGGTCCGGAACTACACGTTTCACTTCGGCGAGATCGCGCTTTAGATGCGCGCCTTTGTTTCCAGGGACGTTCGGAGAGCGCAAGTTGATCGAGTAGAACGGTCCCGGACGTGCGGGAGGCCCAACGTCGACGCTCAGGACGAGGTCCTGCCCGAGCGCGCGCTTCGCAAGCCACCACAGGCCCATGGCGAGAACGGGCGAGTTCGTCTTGAAGTTTTTGAAGGTGCAGGCGCCCTGACCGGCCTTGAGACTGTCGGTTTGATTATATCCGGTCAGGAAGGCGCGCCACACGGCTTCATCGCCGTTCAGCACGACCCGCGGGATGCGCTTATGGCCCGTTTCGGTGTAGCACTCTTCACGCAACCACTCGGTGAAGCGCGGCGCAGCGTTCAGGGCCAGCGCGCCGACGATCTTCCCCGGCTCGAACCCTGACGTCGAGGGCCGATACGTAACATCGCCGCACGTGACGCGTCTCCAGGCGTCCGCGAACGTTTCGCGCAGCCTTGGATTGGAGTTGATGATCCTTGCGTGGGTCTGTCCGTGTGAGATGTGCGCCGACCCATCGCCGACGAACATTCCGAGAAGCCAGGCCGTCGCCAACGTGCACGACGTGTACGAAGGGTTTTCCGGCAACTCACCGCGCATCAGGCGCTGCCCAACCGCGATCGTCTTTGCCGGACGCTCACCGTCGGCTGTGAAAACGACGTGCTCCGCGGTCGTCGTCACGGTTCCGCAGCGCGCCTCGATGCGCGCGACGCCCTTGTTGTCGACGACGGGGCGGTGCCGATACGCGGTCCCGCCGAGAACGGGAACGAACGATGCGCCATCCCAAACTTCGATATCGAGTTTGTCGAAACGCTGAACGTTCGGACCATCTTCACGAACGCGCAATACTTCACCGATCATCTTGATGTCGATCAAGCCATTTTCGCGCACCATGACGGGCGTGTTTCCCGGAGCTGACTCGTGATTGAACAGGATTCCGCTGCATGCGAAGATGTCGAACGACTCGCGGTAATTCACCGTAATCCAATGGCCGTACACTTTTGCGACGCCGTACGGCGAGCGCGGGTAGAACGACGTCATCTCGTTCTGCGGCACGTCTTGCACTTTGCCGAACATCTCGGAACTCGAAGCCTGGTAGAACTTGATGCTGCGATCGACGGCGCGGATCGCTTCGAGGACGCGCGTGACGCCGAGCGCGGTGAACTCGCCGGTGAGCACGGGTTGCGTCCACGACGCCGGCACGAACGACTGCGCGGCCAGGTTGTAGATTTCGTCGGGACGGATCTCGGCGACGATCGCGGTGATCGAGCTTTGGTCGAGCAGGTCGCCCGAAACGATCTCGATCTTGTCGCCGAGGTGACCGATGCGTTCGTGGACGTCGGTCGACGTGCGGCGGGTCATCCCGACGACCCGGTAGCCTTCAGCCAGCAACAGCTCGGCCAGGTACGATCCGTCCTGTCCCGTGATGCCGGTGATCAACGCGGTTTTTTGAGCCACACGGCCCCAGTTCAGCGCTTCGCCCGGGAATCACTCCGGGGACCGTATGCCGAAAGTATCCCGGCGTGGACGGAAATCAAGCCGAGCATCGCCGCGACGCGATCGACTCGCCCGAGTGGCAGAACCGGGTCTTCAAGTATCGCGGTGCGCTGTTGGCGCTGCCCGCGCTGGCGCTCGCCGCATTCGGCCGGCCGAGCGCCGGTTCGATCGCGCTCGGGCTGCCCATCGCGCTGGCGGGCGAAGCCGTGCGCTGCTGGGCCGTCGGATATTCGGGGGTCACGACGCGCAGCGACGCCGTGATCGCGCCGGCGCTCGTGACCGCCGGACCCTACGCGTATACGCGCAACCCGCTCTACGTCGGAAACTTTTTGACCGCGCTCGGCTTCTCGATCGCTTTCACCGGAAAACTCTCGCGCGGCGGCCGGACGATGCTGACGGCGCTCGGGCTCGGGACGATGGCCGCCGTCTACGCCACCATCATTCCACTTGAGGAAGCCTATCTGCGCAGGAGGTTCGGGGCCGCGTTCGAGGATTACGTCGAGCGCGTTCCGAGCATCGTTCCGCAACTGCAAGCCGCCGAACCGCAGCAAGGCCGTTACGATCCGAAGGTTATCCTGAAGGCCGAGACCAGTACGTTCTTGACTTTCGGAGCGATGCTCGTCGCGCTCGCGCTAAAAACGAAAAAATGAGAATGCGCGCCGCGCTCGCATTGACGATCGGCGTGGCGCTCCTCGAACTGGCCGGCGGCCTGCTATCGGGAAGCCTGGCGCTGCTCTCCGACTCGGCGCATGTCTTCATGGACGCGTTTGCGCTCGGCATCGCGGTCGCCGCGAGCGTGCAAGCGACGCGTCCCGCGACGGCACGTCAAACCTTCGGCTTCGCGCGCGTCGAAGTGCTCGCCGCACTCCTCAACGGCGGTCTGCTCTTCGCGGTTACCATCTTGATCGCAGTCGAAGCGTTCCATCGCCTCGCGCAACCGCAGCTTCCGCAAGGCGGGCTGATGGCGGCGGTCGCCGCGGTCGGCTTTGCGACCAACCTCGGCATCGGCCTGGCGCTAGCCGGAGGGGCGCGCGACAGCATCAACGTGAAGGCCGCGCTCTTTCACGTCGCGAGCGACGCGGTCGGCGCCTTCGCCGTCGTGCTGGGCGGCCTCGGCGTCCTGCTCTTCGGCGCGACCTGGATCGACCCGATTCTCTCGCTGTTCGTCTGCGGGATCATCGTCGCCGGCGTCGTGCGCGTCGTGGGCGAAGCGTGGCACGTCTTACTCGAAAGCGTTCCGGCCCACCTCAACGTGGCGGTCGTGCGCGCGCGCATGAGGGAGTTGCCCGGCATCGTGGACGTGCACGATCTGCACGTCTGGACGATCGGCCCGGGAACACACGCGCTCTCGGCGCACGTCCTCTTAGCGGACGCGCGCATCAGCGAAGCATCCGCGATCCTGCGCCGGATCGACGAACGGCTGCGTGATGAATTTGAAATCAATCACGTGACCGTGCAGTTCGAGTGCGAGGCGTGCGACGCAGACGAGCGCATCGTCTGCACGCAGACCGCGCGCACCGAGTAGGGAGTCTCCGAGGGTCGCGCGGCCCGGTTCAGGAAGACCCTCCGCCCTCACTTTTTCGGAGAGAACATGCAGTCGAAGATCGTGGTCCTAGCAACCGCCCGCACGCCGTTCGGCAAACTCGGCGGGGCGCTCTCGACGCTGGCCGCAACGCCGCTCGGCGGCGAAGCGATCCGGGCGGCGGTCGAGCGTTCCGGCCTCGATTCGGCCGAGGTCGAGCACGTCATCATGGGGCAAGTGCTCCAGGGCGGCGCCGGTCAAGCGCCGGCGCGTCAGGCCGCATACAACGCGGGCCTCGCGAAAACGATCACGTTCGAGACGATCAACAAGGTCTGTGCATCGGGGATGATCGCGATCGTCCACGGAGCGCGTCTGATCGACGACGGCGAAGCCGAAGTCATAGTCGCCGGCGGCATGGAGTCGATGTCGAACGCGCCATACGCATTACTGAACGCGCGCTTCGGGTATCGTTTCGGCGACGGCGCGCTGATCGACTTGTTGGCGTACGACGCTCTGCTCGACCCGTGGTCGAAGCTGACGATGGCGCAAGCGCAGTCGAAGGTCAACGCCGATCTCGGCATTAGCCGCGAAGTACAGGACGAGTTCGCCTACTACAGTCACGCTCGCGCCGCCAAAGCGGCTGCCGGCGGTCAACTGAAGGACGAGATCGTCGCGCTGAAAGTTGCGACCAAAGCGAAGGGGAAACTCGTCGTCGACGCGCTTCCGGTTGCCGCGCGGGCGCGCGTGCCGGTACTCGCCGCAGCCAACGGTGCGGCCTCGCGCATCTGGGGACACGAATCAGCGGAGGCGCTCGTTCCCGATCCGAAACGCTACTCGCCGTACGTGACCGGCGACGTTCCGTTCACGCTCGTCGATAAGGACGAACCGGTCCGCGCCGATGCATCGCTGGAATCGATGGCCAAGCTCGCGACGCTCGATCGCGACGGCACGGTGACCGCGGGCAACGCGCCGGGCGTCAACGACGGCGCCGCCGCACTCGTGCTCGCCGACGCGGCGTACGCCGCAGCGCACGGGCGCGAAGCGCTGGGAGAGATCGTCGGACATGCGGCAGCAGCTTGGGATCCAGCCTATCTCGCGCTGACGCCGGCGATGGCCGCGCAAAAACTGCTCGATAAGCATGGTCTCAAAGCGAGCGATATTCACATTTGGGAAGTCAACGAAGCGTTCGCGGCGGTCGCCTGGAGCACGGCGAATCTGCTCGGGCTCGATCCGCGTGCGCTGAACCTCGCCGGCGGCGCGGTCGCCTTCGGCCACCCGGTCGGCGCCTCGGGCGCGCGCATCACGGCCTCGGTCGTGCATCAACTGCGGCGGCGCGGCGGCGGTTACGGCATCGCCGCGATCTGCAGCGGCGGCGGTCAGGGTGACGCGATTCTGATCAAGGTCGAGTAGACGACGCGTGAAGGTGTTGGTTATCGGCGCCGGCCAGATGGGCGGCGGAATTGCGCAGGTCGCGGCGGCGGCCGGGGATGAGGTCTTGCTCAACGACCGTTCGCAGGAACTGATCGATGGCGGCCTGCGCACGATCGCGCGCAACTTGGAGCGCGCGGTTGAAAAAGGAAGACTGACGAGCGAAGATCGTTACGCGATCGAAGGCCGGATCCGTCCACAACTCGCGTGGGAGCCCTTCGCGATCGACATCGCGATCGAAGCGGCGACCGAGAAGCTCGACGTGAAGCTCGAGATCTTTCGCAAACTCGACACGCTCACGCCGCCCGCGGCGATTCTGGCCAGCAACACGTCGTCGATCTCGATCACCAAACTCGGCGCCGCAACGTCGCGGCCTGCTTCCGTGATCGGGATGCACTATTTCAATCCCGTTCCCGTGATGAAGCTGGTCGAGATCATTCGCGGGCTCGCCACTTCGCAAGCGACCTTCGATACCGTTCGCGATTTGGCGACGGCGCACGGCAAGACGCCGGTCGAGGTTCGCAATTTCCCCGGCTTCGTATCGAACCGCGTGCTCTGCCCGATGTTGAACGAAGCGATCTTCGCCTTGTACGAAGGCGTCGGCTCGATCGAATCGATCGACACGGTCATGAAGCTCGGCATGAATCATCCGATGGGCCCGTTCGAGCTCGCCGACTTCATCGGACTCGATACGTTGCTCTCGATCCTCGAGGTGCTGTACGAGGGCTTCAAGGACTCAAAATACCGTCCGTGTCCGCTGCTGCGCGAATACGTCGATGCGGGCTGGCTCGGGCGTAAATCGGGCCGCGGCTTCTACACCTACCCGGCGAGTTAGCGCATTGTGATGGAACGATTCGAACCGACACCGGAACAGCGCGAAGTCGGCGCTCTGGCTCGCGAGATCGCCGAACGCGAGATCGCGCCGCACATCGCGCACTGGGATCGCACGCACCATTTTCCGCGCGAACTCTACACGAAGCTCAACGCCGCCGGCTTGATGGGCTTGACGATCGACGAACGCTACGGTGGGGCCGGCGCCGACTATCTTTCGTATGCGCTGGCGATCGAAGAACTGGCACGCGTCGACGCCGGGACGGCCGTCACGCTCTCGGTGCACTTAATGATCGCGGCCGCGATCGGGCGTTTGGGCACGGACGAACAGCAAGCGGAGTATCTGCCGCGGCTGGGGACCGGCGACGTGATCGCCGGTTTCGCGTTGACCGAACCCGGCGCGGGTTCGGATGCCGCTGCCCTGCTCAGCACGGCGCGACGCGACGGCGATCACTTCGTGCTCAACGGCCGAAAGCAATGGTGCACGAATGGGGCCTATGCCGGCGTAACGATGGCGATGTTTCGTACCGGCAGCGCGGAATCGAAAGGCATCTCGGCGTTTCTGATCGATCACTCACTCCCCGGCATCGTCGTCGAGAAGACGACCGAGAAGCTCGGCATCCACACCAGCAACACGGTCGATCTCGCCTTCGACGACATGCGCGTTCCGGCGAGCGCGCTGCTCGGTGCGGAAGGGACCGGCTTGAGCAATGCGCTCGGAGCGTTGACGACCGGCCGGATCGGCATCGCGTCGCAGGCGGTCGGTATCTTGGCGGCCTGCCTCGATGCGAGCGTCAAGTTTGCCAAGGAACGCGAAGCCTTCGGTAAACCGATCGGCGCGTTCGAAGGCGTCTCGTTCAAGATCGCGCAGATGGCGACCGATCTCGACGCGGCGCGGCTGCTCGTCTATCGCGCGGCCGCACTCTGCGATCTCGGATTGCCGTTTGCTATCGAAGCGAGCAAAGCGAAACTCTTTGCCTCGAGCGCGGCCCGTCGCCACGCCGCCGAAGCCGTCCAAATTCACGGCGGCTACGGATACACGACCGAGTTTCCCGTCGAACGCTACTATCGCGACGCGAAGATCACCGAAATTTACGAAGGCACGAGCGAGATCCAGCAACTGATCATCGCGCGTTCGCTCCTCGGAAGGCTCTAAGGTCGTACGCGCCAACGTAAGCGAACCCCTCACTCCCGGAGCGATCGCCGATGAAATTGATGGAATACCAAGGCAAAGAGTTGTTTCGCCGCGTCGGCATCCCGACGCCGCGTGGCGTCTTCGCGCGCAGCGCCGATGAAGCCGCGACGTTCGTCGCCGCCAATCCGGGCAGTTGGGTCCTTAAGAGTCAGGTGATGATGGGCGGCCGCGGAAAAGCCGGCGGCATCAAATTCGCCGACGA
>PLDY01000130.1 GCA_003136895.1 Candidatus Erabacter solicola
GCGGGCTCGCCGCACTGATGGCCTTAGCGTCCCTGGCCGCCTGCAGCGGCGGATGCGGTAATTGCAAGGTACCGGCCTTTAACGGCGCGCCGGGCGCGACACCCGCTCCGAACGCCACGCCTACGCCGGGCGTCACGCCTACGCCGTCTCCGGGCGTTACTCCGACTCCGACGCCGACGCCNNCCGACACCGACACCGACACCGACGCTTGCCCCGCTGTCATGCAGCCAAGGTGGCTCGTCGATCGCGCTCGGAGCGGCACTCGCGCCTTTCGCGCTGCTCGCTGGTTCAACCATCACAAATGTCGGTAATACGCTCGTCACGTATACCGGCACCACCCACGATGATCTCATCGGCGTGTGGCCCGGGACCGCGGTGACGGGATTCTACCCGCCTGGAACGGACACCGACGGGACGAACGCAATATACGCAGCCGGTTTTAATACGACCAGCGCCGTACCCCAAGCTGCCCAAGGCGCCTTGACCACCGCCTATAACACCGCCGCCGGAAAAGCGGCGACGACCACCTTCGCCGGAACACCGGACCTCTCTCAGTCCAACTCCGGTGTTTCGAACTGCGGCGCGACCGGAACTCTGGCGTGTGCGACCGGCACGCTAGGCGCCGGAGTCTACCACGCGAGTTCAACGGCTTCGATCATGGCCGGCAACCTCACGCTGGATGGCGGCGGCAACGCGCAGAGTGTCTTCGTCTTCCAGATCGGAACCGGCCTCACGACGACACTCGGCGGCGGAATCAGCGGCAACGTGATCTTGATTAACGGCGCGAGCCCGTGCAACATCTACTGGCAGGTCGGCAGTTCAGCGGTGCTCGGAGGCGCGACGTTCTACGGGAACGTACTCGCCAATCAATCGATCACGATAAACGCCACGACGTTCACCGGCCGAGCGCTAGCGAGCGTTGCCGCAGTTTCAATCCCCGTCGCGGGTGGTTCACTCATCACAAACCCCGGCGGCTCGTAAGGCAGCGAGCACACAACGACAGGCGCAGGTGCTCAGGACGCAGGGGGACGAGCGCAAGGGAACGGGGGGCGCAGAATCCCCGGCCCCTATCACTATCCCGCGGGGTTGTGTAACGGGCATAGGGGAAGGCGTCCAAAACGGATCCCCCGCTGCCGGGCTGCGTGGCGCCGCGATCGGAGCGGCTTAGGTCACGCTCGCAGTTGCGTCACGCCGAACGTGGTGGCGTCGACCGAGAATTTCGCCGCCGGAGCAGATCCGGTGCGCGGTATCAGCCAAATCCAGTACGCCGCGTCATTCGGCCGGTCGAACAACACTTCGCAGTCGCAATTCGTTGTCGTTTTTCCCGCCGCGCGCAGAGCCGCGGCGATCGCTCGAAGGCCGCGCGCATCGACCGCCACCGTCTTCGGCCAAGCGTACTTCGCTTTCATGTAGTTCGGGCCGTTGCTCGTCTGGGGGATGTCGCTGAGAAACACCTCGCGCGCATCGAGCATCGGTTTGTTCTGCGCGAGCAAACCTGTGAGCGACTTCAAATGGCCTCGATCAAGCAAGACGCTGCGACTTGAGGTCGGGGCGAGACGCTCGGCCCGATTGGCGACAGCGCTCGTAGCTTGGCCGAGAATTTCGACGCGCCACAGCATAGGCCGCGACGCCGCCAAACTTTCGGAAGGCGAAGAAGCGGACATTTGCGCCTTGATCGATGCGCGGTCGCTTGCAAAGGCGTAGGCGAGCACCGTTTCGCCGCCGATCTTCCATTGCTCGACTTCTCTTAGCGACGGCCGAGTCGCGGCCGGCAGCGTCGTCGTGTCCGGATCTACGGAAGACGGATCGAGTAGGAAGAACCCGCCCTTGGAGTCGCCCCTTGCGGACTGGATTTGCACGAATATCGTATTGGGATGAGCCGACGGCGAATACATGATTTGGTGGATGCGCGTGCCGGCCGGCAAGCCGACGGGCATGACGACCGGAAAGGTCGCGTTCGAGGCGATTCTCTGCACGTCGGAGGCCATCGGATACTTCAGGAGCGCCATCGAACGAACGGTCGCGGCGGCTTTCCCTCCGGAAAGCCAAATGTGCACGCCATCGTAGACTCTCGCCACGGCCACCGCAGCGCCGAGCGAGGCGAGCACGATCAACCCGCACAGTGCGAACCGTTGCGTCCGTTCCCGCTGCGTCGCCGCGCGCGACGCGCTGCGAATCGCGTCCATCGAAAGATTGGGAACGGGGATCCGGCCCATCGCGGCCTTGCCCGTGGCGGAAAAATCATACGGCATGTTGCGGTGTCTCCCCACTCATAAGATCGAGCCGGTCGTCGTAATCGCCGAGAATTTGGCGCAATTTGGTACGCGACCGCGCGAGCCGCGTTCTGACGGTCGCGTGTGGCACGCCCAAGATTGTGGCTATCTCCTCGGTCTTGAGGTCGTCAAAATAAAAAAGCACAGTGACTTCGCGGAACTGGGGCGAGAGTTCGGCCAGCGCGCGCCACACGTCGATGCTCGTCGAATCGCCGACGTTCGCCGCCAGGTCGGGCGCGCAATCGCTCGTGCGCTGCCGACGTCTGACTCGCGCGGTCTCGCGCACGATAACGCGATATAGCCAGGCGTCGAACGCCTCGGCCGAGCGCAGGCCGCCTATCTTTCGGTGCACGATGACGCACGCTTCCTGAGCGGCGTCCTGCGCAAGATCGCGATCCACCAGGATCGTCGCCGCCAGACGAAAACAGCCCGGCCAAATGGCTGCGATCAGGCCCTCGACGGCCCGCTCGTCGCGGTTCAGCGCCGAGGATACGAGTTCGAGCGGTGCCCAGCGCGGTCTATCTCTCATATCGTTTTCTCTAGGTAAAGAGTCGCTCGACCGTCCAAAATGTTCCCGACGCCCTCAGCAACGGCTCAGCGGACATTTCGACGTCGACCCTTTTCGAGCGCTGTCATCAACAAAGTCAAAGAGCTTTCTTGCAACGCCACGCAGCCCCGGCGCGGGGACCTCGTTTGGCGACGGAGACCGGATCGGCCTAGTGTGCTCGCGAGAACCACTCGCTGATCTCCGAATGCTCCTCCGCCGTCAACGCCAACG
>PLDY01000096.1 GCA_003136895.1 Candidatus Erabacter solicola
CATCTCCTCGCCGCCCGGCGGCAGCCACAGCGCGACTTTCTTGTCGTTGCTCCGCGGTCCGTACTTGAGCATGTAGCGCATCGGGATGATGTCGAGGAAGTGGTCGGCGTGCATGTGGCTGATGACGACCGCATCAACCTCTTCGGCGTCGAGGTATTGATAGAGATTGGCAAACGCGCCCGTGCCGAGATCGGCAATGACCGCGCGTCCCGCCGCCTCGATCAGATAGCCGCTGCAGGCGCGCTGCGGGCGTGGAATCGAACTGCTCGACCCCAACACCGTCACCTTCATGGCAGGCGTGAGAACACGTCCTCGGCGTGACCGTCGACCGAGACCTTCGGCCACACGGCGAGGCACTTTCCCGCCGCATCGAAGAGGAACGTCGAGCGCTGGATACCCAGGCTCTTCTTCCCGTACATATTCTTTTCGACGATGACGCCGAAGGCGTCGCAGAGCTTCGAATCGACGTCGGCCAAGAGGCGGAACGGCAAGTTGTACTTGTCCTTGAACTTCAGGTGTGAGGCGACCGAGTCACGGCTCACGCCGACGATCTCGGCGCCGTGCTTTTCGAAGTCGTCGAATAGGTCGCGGAACTGCGACGATTCGTTGGTACAGCCCGGGGTATCGTCTTTGGGATAGAAGTAGAGCACGACCGGGTGCCCGAGCAAGTCCTTGGTCGAAATCGTCTTGCCGCTATCGTCGGCCAGCTTGACCGGCGGCATCGTGGCGCCAACTTTGAGCATGCGGAACGTTTCCTCGTCATTAAGGGGGACCTTGAGTGGCCGACAGTCACGGTACGCTACGCGAGCCGCCACATCCGCTCGTTGCCGCGCTGATCGTGGCCTTACCCGCGGGGAGCCGGGTCCTGTTGGTAGGTGTGGGGAGCGGAAGACACATTCCGCCGCTGCTGGAAGCCGGATTTCGCGTCGACGTGCTTGACGAAGAGTCGCTGCGCACGATCGTCGACGGCGAGCAACTCGCGGGCGGCTTCGATGGCGCGCTGACGACGCACGCGCTACTGCACGGCACACCCGGCGCGATCGCCGCAGCACTCGGCGCGATCGGCGAACGGCTACGCGACGGCGCGCCGTTTCACCTCACGCTCGGTTCGACCGCCGATCCACGCTTCGGCGCCGGCGCACGCATCGAGGACGGAACGTGGGCGGCGAACGGCGGTCCGGAATCAGGCGTGCCCCATTCATACTTCGACGAGGCCGGGGCGCGAGTGTTGCTGGCCGATTGGGACGTGCTGGCGCTCGAGCAGCACAGCGCGGCGGAGACGGCCGGGCGCTGGGCGCATCAGCCTGAGGAACTCGCAAGCATGGTTCACTGGTTCGCGCGCATCACGCGACGTCAACCTACTTAGGCGTTCCGATCAGACCGGTCATCGGGCTCGAAGCGTTCGCATAAAGCCGCTTCGCCATCCGGCCGGCCAGAAACGCGGTACGCCCGGCTTCAACTGCGAGGCGCATCGCACGCGCCATGGCAACCGGATCGCGTGCCGCGGCGATACCGGTATTCATCAGCACCGCGTCCACGCCCAACTCCATGGCGATCGCCGCATCCGAAGCGGTACCGCCGCCGGCGTCGACGATCACGGGAACGCCCGACCGCTGTTTGATGATCGTGATCGAGTAGGGGTTACAGATGCCGAGCCCGCTGCCGATCGGCGCGCCGAGCGGCATCACGGCCGCGCAACCGACGTCTTCGAGACGCTTGCATGCGGTCGGGTCGTCGATGATGTACGGCAGCACGGTGAAGCCGTCGCGCACCAGTTCGCGCGCCGCGACGATCGTCTCGGCGGTGTCGGGATAGAGCGTCTCCGAGTCGCCGATGACTTCGAGTTTGATCAGGTCGGTGCCGAGCGCTTCGCGCGCCAGCTGCGCGGTCAAGATCGCATCCTTGGCCGTCGTGCATCCGGCGGTATTGGGAAGAATCGCGTAACGCGAACGGTCGATGTAGTCGATCAGCGTCTTGCCCGACGGATCGTCGAGGTGGATGCGCCGGATCGCGACCGTGACGAGTTCGCTGCCGCTCGCTGCGTGGGCGGCCTGCATGATCTCGAGGGACGGGTACTTGCCCGTCCCGACGAGCAGGCGCGAGTGAAACTCGTGTTTACCGATCTTGAGAAGGACGTCGACCGAATCCATGGGAGGCACGCCGCAAAGTTCGCGGCCCCGCATGAGGGTTCCGGTCAGGGACGCGCGGGACCACCCCCAAGCTCGGTAACGGCCTTCGCAATTCGGAGCCGCCTAGTTGCCAGCGAGTCCCCCTAGTCTTGGCGCCCGCGCCGCCGTGCGGGTCGTGCGGACGATCGAATTCACCTGAAATCTTTACTTTTGTCGCAGGACGCCCCGTCTTTTCTCCGATATGATGCTGGCATGCATGCCGTCCGGGCGCCCTTACGGGGCTCGCGATGGCTTCTTTTATTCTCTACCGGAAACCGGAAATACATCCACGGTTAGCCTTGATTTGGGGCCGGTCTTCCAAACGACCCGCACTCTCGAGCCAATGTGCTCCTTGTACATCTCAACGCACTCCGGGTCGACGTGCAAGACGAGTATATCCGTCATCTGTTCCACGATCATGATCGAACCGCCATCCGAAGAATGGCAGCCTAACAAACTACCGACTAGACTCTTTCCGCCTCCCTCAAGATCGTACGGGTCAATCCGGCGCTTACGTAGCTTCTCCTCAAGTTCGCGAACAATCTGCTCCAAGTCAACCTTTGGCGGAACGGCATACTCGGATTTATAGAATTCCTCCGGATAGAGTCCAATCCAGGTCATGCCTGGAACGCCGTGATGCGACTTGCCTTCAACTGAGCGCGGAAACACGCAGAAAAAGTGGACAAAACGTCCCTGACCAGTAAGCATCTTCTCCCGGGCAAGCATGAACTTCGCTTCATCTATCGCCTCCCGAAGGTCTGTATCTTGGGAAAACAAGATCACGATGTCACACCGGTCATCAGCAACGGCACGAACAACATCGAGTCCAATTCTTAGATCTATGCCTTTCTCTCGCGCGAGGCCCGCCTCATTGTACTTTAGCTCGCGCCATACGACTGTGATCTTGTCGTTTCTAAATCGAGAGAATAGCCGTTCCCAATAGTTTCTTCCAAGCTTATCCCGAAGATGTGTGGGAACGCCCGTATAAAAGCGGATATCGGATAGCTGTATCCTGACGTCCAGTCTTCTCTCGACGTCGGTTTTGGCCAACTCAGCTAAAACGTGTGGGTCATAGTCCCACTTTTTCTTTTTCCAGCCAAAAACATCGTTTGCAGACCGCAACACGTTTTGCCCGTCAAAAAATACGACGGTTCGTAGAGGCGCTGCGGTAAAGGCAGGATTAGACATCAGCTAACGATTCTGTTCCATTCGGTAATTATCTTGGCAAGCCATGGGGTGCATGACGATAACCAACCGTCGGTCGCTCAGCCACCCGCAACGGCGCTGATGATTTCGATTACGTCGTCTTCGCACACCATCTCAGTCTCAAAGAGCGTCCCGCGCACGACTTGCTCGTTGCGCGCAACGGCGACGCCCCTCGTATCGATGCCAAGATCGCGCAGTAACTGGCCGATCGTCGTTCCCTCGGCAACACTTCGCGGCTCGCTGTTGACAATGGCAGTCATCACATGCCCGTGTAGACGGGGCCTTCTCCGCCCTGCGGCGGGACCCACGTGATGATTTGGTACGGATCCATGATGTCGCACGTCTTGCAGTGCACGCAGTTGCTGAAATTGATCTGCAGACGTCCGTCGTAGTCGCCGACGCCGTCTTTCTGCGCGAACATCGGTTCGTAGACCTTGGCGGGACAGAAGTACTGGCACGGGTTGCCATATTCGGGCGTGCAGCGCTCGGCGCAGATGTTGGTGTCGGCAACGTGCAGGTGCGGGACTTGATCCTCGTCGTGCATCGTCCCCGAATTGAAGACATCCGTTAGCTTGTCGAAGGTTAGGACGTTATCGATCTTCGCACGCATCTCGACCGCGCGTGGCGCACGCTCGGAGATCTTCACCATCTGCGCGTAACCCTCTTCACCGTGCAGACGATCGACGACGCCGAAGGCACGTCCGCCGGCGTACATCGAGAGCCCGGCGTTAAGCATCCCGGCAAATAATCCGCCTCTAAAGCCCTGGTGGAAGTTGCGCGCGATGCGCAGTTCGTCGTACGCCCAAGACCTCTTGAAGTTCGTCTCCATCGCAGAGAGCGTCGCTGCGTCCGAGTTTCCGGCCAGAACCGCGTTAAAGGCAGTCTCTGCGGCAAGCATCCCCGATTTCACCGCGAGATGGATGCCTTTGAGACGCATGCCGTTGAGGAATCCGGCCGAGTCGCCGGCGAGCAACAATCCGTCGGCGTACGGGCGCGGCATCGCATACAAACCGCCCTCGGGTATCGCCTTCGCGCCGTAGCGCAGCAACTTCGCACCGTCGAGCATGGCCGCAACCGCCGGATGCGCTTTATAACGCTGAAAGCTATCGTGCGGATCGGTCGTTGGATCCTTATAATCGAGACCCGTGACGAGCCCCACGTCGAGCACATCGCCGGCCATTCCATAGATGAAGCCGCCGCCGAAGGTTTCATTGGGCAGCGGATGACCGAACGTATGGATTACCGAGCCGGGTGCTACGCTGCCCGGCTTGCACTGCCACAACTCTTTGATGCCGACGGCGTACGCCATCGGGTCTCGACCGGCGTCGAGCGCGAGCCGCGCGATCGCCTGTTTTGTCAGCGTGCCGCGCGGGCCTTCGGTCAAGATGACGACCTTCGCCATCAAATCGGGACCCGGTTCGTAATTCGGTTTGGGCTTGCCGTTATGATCGACGCCCTTGTCCCCCACTCGCACACCCGTAACGCGTTCGACATCCCATATCAATTCTTGACCGGGAAACGACGGGAAGACATCGGCGCCTAACTCTTCCGCGATGCCGCCCATCCACTTGGTTAATCTCTGCAAGCTCGCGATGTACTTGCCCTTATTCTTCATCATCGGCGGCATCATCGGACCGGGTACCGAGATCTTTCCGCCGGCGGTCATGTACCACATCGCGTCGCTCGAGACCGGCGCTTCCAACGGCGCGCTGTCGCGCCAGCCGGGCAGCAGTTCGTCGAACCCGCGCGGGTCGACGACGGCGCCGGAGATGCCGTGCGCCCCGATGTCGCCCGCCTTCTCGATCAGCATCACCGAGAGGTCGTCTTTGCCGCGTTCTTTGGCGAGCTGACGCAGCCGAATCGCCGCGGCCAAGCCGGCCGGACCGCCCCCGACGATCAGGACGTCGACTTCGAGTGAATCGCGTTCTGGCATAGCCACCGCCCCTTCCATGTGGCGCTTCTTTCAGCCTCGCCCATCGGGGGTTCCCGGCGCCAAACGCGAAGCAACATGCATGAACGTGCGCGTGACATACGGCCGCTCGGGCCTCGACCTCGAACTTCCTGACGAGACGCTCGTCATCGAGCCCACCGAAGGGATCGCGCTGGCCGACGAAGCGGCCGCCTTCCGCTCGGCGGTACGCTCGCCGATCGCCGCGCCCGCGCTGCGCGAGTTGGTCGGATCGCACGAGCGGGTCGTCATCGTTACGTCGGACATCACGCGCGCGACGCCCAACGAGCGGCTGATTCCGTGGATTCTCGACGAGCTGTCACACGTTCCGGCCGGGCAGATTACCGTCTTGATCGGGACGGGCTCGCACCGCGCGACGACGCGCGACGAAATGGAGCGCATGTTCGGCAAGGCGACGCTCGAGCGCGTTCGCATCATCGATCACGACGCGCACGATATGTCGCACGTCTTGCATCTGGGCACGACCTCGCGGGACGCCGACGTCTACCTGAACCGCGAATATCTGCAGGCTGACAAACGCATCTGCGTCGGCTTCATCGAGCCGCATCTGTACGCGGGTTTCTCAGGCGGACCGAAAGGCATCATGCCGGGCATCGCGGGCATCGAGACGGTCAAGTTCTTCCACAACGCCAAGATGGTCGGCGATCCGCGCTCGACCTGGCTCAATCTCGATGGAAATCCGATCCAGGACATGTCACGCGAAGTCGTGGCGATGGCTCCGCCGCATTTTCTGGTGAACGTCACGCTCAATAGCAGTAACGCGATCACCGGCTTCTTCTGTGGCGACTACCTTCAGGCGCACCTGATCGGCGCGGCCGCGTGCAAACGGCAAAGCGCGCAACCGGTTCCGCACCGTTTCGACGTCGTGGTCACGACCAACGGCGGCTATCCTCTCGACCAGAACCTGTACCAGTGCATCAAGGGGCTCTCGGCGGCCGCGCCGATCGTGAAGCCGGGCGGCACGATCGTGATGTGCGCGGAGTTGAGCGACGGTCTACCCGATCACGGGAACTTCAAGGACATCGTTCGGGCGCGCTCGACGCCGCGCGAACTGCTCGCAATGATCGAGTCGCCGGACTATTCGGTCTACGATCAGTGGGCCGCGCAAAGCCAAGCGATGATCTTGCTGCACGCCCAGGTTCGCTTCCATTCGAGCTTACCCGATGACGTGATTCGCTCGGCGATGCTCGTACCCGCGCGTGATCCATCGGCCGACGTGCGCGAAGCAATGAAAGCGGCCGGGCCAAACGCGACCTGTGCGGTGCTGCCGCACGGCCCCTACGTCGTACCGTACGTCTCCGAGGCGGTTCCGGCTTAGAGCGAAGCGCGTAGCCGTTGCAGGGCGGTGACCAGCGCGATGCGATGGATTGCGACGCGCTCGTCCCAGGCCAAGCGGCGCGGCGATTCAAGCGTCAACGAACGCTTGGCGGCGCGCCGCAAAAGATACATGCTGTACGGAAGCTTGCGGCTCATCGCGAGTTCGGCTTTAACGTTCGGCCTCACCAGACCGCGATGCAGCGTTCGCAATTCCTGCGCCGCGGGCGGATAGCCGAGTTCGAACGCATCGTGTAACTCTTGCACCGCGAAACCTTCTTCTTCGACCGCCCGCACGATGGCTGTTCCGAATGACGTCTCGTCGACGGCCGGCTCGTAACAGTAGAAACCGTCGGCTTCGTAATCTTCGTGCATATCGATCGTCAGCGCGAACTTGCGGTCGCGATTCGACGTGATGATCGCGCGCGCTTCGGGAGTCTCTCCGCCGCGCCCGAAACTGCGATTGATATCGGCATCCTCGGCGTTTCGGCGCGTTCCGGCTGCATAGCCGCTCGGGTTGGTGCACGGCCAGATGCGATACGCGAAGCGTAAGTCGAGGAGCCCATCGCGCACTGCGGCCAGGAGCGCCCAAGGCGCAGCGGGCTCGTCACCGTGCACGCCCGCGGCGATTGCCACAGCCGGCGCCGCACCGGGGCTGGCGCGCGGTACGATCTCGGCAACGAGTAGCGTGCGCGGCACGCCGACGCACGCGACCTCGCGAACGCTCACGCCGCGCGACCGCAGTGCCTTCCAGGAGCGTTCCAGCTCCGAATACGAAGGTGCGTCTACCGCGAGGACTCAATCACGAAAGCGTCTAGCCCGAGGCAGCCTTAGCCGCGTTGATATGGCGGCCGCGTAGGAGCGCCTCGATCTCTTGCGGCGGCAGCGGCCGCGCATAGTAATAGCCCTGCTGCTCGTCGCAGCCGAGTTTGTGGACGAGCGCCGCCTGCGCCGCGGTCTCGACGCCTTCCGCAACAATCCGCAGATCGAGCGCATGACCGAGCGCCACGATCGCCGAGACGATCGCCAAGTCGCCGCGATCCGCCGGCAGATCGCGGACGAACGCGCGATCGATTTTGAGCGCGTCGACCGGAAAATGTTTGAGATATGCGAGCGCACTGTAGCCGGTACCGAAATCATCTAGCGCAAAGCCGACGCCGAGCGACTTGACCTGCGCTACGGCACGCTTGGCCGCATTGACGTCGTGCAAGACGGCGCTTTCGGTGATCTCCAGCTCGAGAGCATCTGACGGCAGCGAGCTATCGACCAGCGCGTCGCGCACGTTCCGATGCAGGTCCGGGTCGAGTAGCTGACGCGCCGATAGGTTAATCGCGAGTCTGAACGGTTGCATCCCCCGATCGCGCCATTCGCGCATCTGCATCAGTCCCGCGCGCATGATCCAGCGTCCCATCGGAATGATGAGGCCGATCTCTTCGGCGAGCGAGATGAACGTGTCCGGGAAAACCAAACCGAGACTCGGATGCTGCCAGCGTACCAGCGCCTCAACGCCGACGATCTCCGCGTTCGAATCGACGATTGGCTGATAGTGCAGCCGAAACTCTTCGCGTTCGACCGCGCGACGCAACTGGTTCTCGAGCGTTAAGCGTTCGACGGCACGCTCATGCGTCGCCGCCGTATAGAAGCGCAGCCCGTTGCCGCCCGCTAGCTTAGCGCGCGAAAGCGCGGCATCGGCGGACCGCAGCAGGTCTTCAACCGTCTCGCCGTCATCGGGAAACAGGCTCACGCCGACGCTCACGCTCGAGTACAGCTCGCGGCCTTCGACGTCAAATCGGGCGGCGAACGCTTCGACCAGCGTCTGCGCGACGCGCGCGGCATCGTCGGCTGTTTCGATATCGACCAGTGCGATCACAAACTCGTCGCTGCCGTGGCGAGCCACCGCATCGGTCTCGCGGACGGCCGTTACGATGCGCTCGGCCGCGGCGCGCAGAAAGCGGTCGCCGACAGCGTGGCCCAACGTGTCGTTGATGGTCTTGAAGCGATCCAGATCGACGAAGAGGACTGCCACGCGCGAACCGGCGCGCCGCGCGTGCGGCAGCGAGCGGCCCAGGCGCTCGGCGAAGAGTTTGCGATTGGGCAATTGCGTGACCGGATCGTAATGCGCCTGATGGATCAGGTCGGCTTCGACCTGTTTGCGGGCGGTAATGTCCAGCACGGTTCCGAGCACGCGCGTCGGCCGGCCCTCCGCGTCGAGCGCGAAACGGCCGCGGTGCTCGACCCAACGCTCGGTCCCATCCGGCCAAACGAGCCGTCCATCGACGACGAAGGGTTCACCGTCGCTTCGCGCCGCGTCGAATGCGGCCCGCACCCGCGATGCATCCTCGACATGCACGAAGCTCCAGAGCAGGTCCGGGCCCGGCGCCGATTCGCTCGGGTTCATTCCGCACAGCGAGAACAACTCTTCCGACCAACTGACGCTACCGGTCAACAGATCGTGATCCCAACTGCCCAGATGCGCGGCGGCTTGCGCCATCGCGAGATTCTCTTCGCTGCGGCGCAATGCCCGAACCGCCCGGTGTTCGGCGGTAACGTCGAGCGCGACGCCGAGTACGCCGACGATCCGATCGTCCGTGCGCAGCGGCTCGACGTAGGTGCGAAAGCGCCGAACTCCGAGCTCGACTTCAAAAAAAACCGGCTCGCCTTCGAGCGCGCGCAGGTGCGCCGCGATGGGGCCGTATGTCGCGTCGTTCGAGCCGAAAAACTCGTGAATCGAAACGCCGTTGTTGGCATCCGGTTCGAGTCCGAGATCGTGAAGCGCGGAGCCGAGCGTCGAACGAAAGCGAAGCTCGCGATCGACTGTCCAGACGAGCGCGGGGAGCTGATTGAAAATGCGACGCAGCCGGCTCTCGCTCTCGGCGAGGATTTCCAGGCTCATTAGCCTCCGACTTGGCGTGGGGCCGGGGTCTCCCCTGCGGCCCGGCCGCCGGCGGCCCTACGAGATGACGGCGTCGAGGATTTCAATGGGATGTGCGGCCGGGAGGTCGATGCCGCGCTTGGCCAGCAACGAGCGGATCTGCAACGTGCAGCCTGGATTTGCGCTTGCCAGCAATTGCGCCCCCGTGGCCATGACGTTCGCGATCTTGCGCTCACCGATCTCTTCCCCGCTCTCGGGTTGCAGGAGATTGTAGACGCCGGCGCTGCCGCAGCACTGGTCGCCGTTCGGGATCTCGAGTAACTCCAGTTGCGGGATCGAACGGAGCAACGCGCGGGGCTCGTCGCGGATGCGTTGAGCGTGCGCCAGGTGACAAGCGTCGTGATACGCTACCCGGATCGGCGCCGGGCGGCGCGGCGCGAGTGGCTCGACCGCCGCTAGAAACTCGTTGACGTCGCGCACCTTCGCCGAAAACGCCGCCGCGCGCTCGCCGTATTCCGGATCGCCCGTGAACAGCATGCCGTACTCTTTGAGCGTCGAGCCGCACCCTGCGGCATTGATCAGAATGGCGTCAATGCGTTCCAACGCTCCGGGATCGCTCTTGGGTACGAAACGATCGATCAGCGCGCGCGCGTACGCCGCCGATTCGTCGGCCCGGCCGGCATGCAACGAGAGCGCGCCGCAACAGCCCTGGCCCTCCGGCACGAACACATCGAACCCCTCGGCGCTTAGCACGCGGATCGTCGCCGAATTCACATTCGGAAAAAAGACGCGCTGGACGCAACCCGCGACCATCGCAACGCCCCCGCGCTTCTTCCGCCGGGCCGGCGTAAAGGGCGGCAAGCGCGCCAGCAACTGGCCGAAGGTCAATGACGGCATCAGCGCGTCAAGCTGCGCGATCCGCTTGCCGAATATCTCCAGGACGCCACTCTGACGGACGAGATCGTGCAGGCCGCTCTTACGGAACAGATACATCGCCGGCGCAAGCAGCTGCAAACGATCCGGGCGCGGAAACAGCGCGAAGATCATATCGCGAAACGCGCGATCGAGAGGTCCCCGCGAATGCTCGGAATCGACCTTGACGCGCGTCTCTTCGATCAAGAGGTCGTAGCGCACGCCCGACGGGCACGCCGTAACGCAGCCCATGCAGCCGAGGCACGCGTCGAGATGTTCGACCACGGACCCGGTCAGGTCGATCACGCCTTCGTGCAGGCCCTTCATGAGATCGATGCGCCCGCGCGGCGAATCCATCTCGTTGCCCCACGACACGTACGTCGGGCAGGCCGGCAAACAGAAGCCGCAGTGGACGCAATCCGATAGCAGTTCGTCGAAGGTTCGCAGCGCGGGCGCCTCGGGCGTCATAGGCCGCCGACGAAGCGGCCCGGGTTGAGGCGGCGCTCCGGATCAAAACGTCCCTTGAGTCGCTTCATGATCGGGAACGACGGCGGCGGCGTCCCGAAGGGATCGAAGCGCTCGCGCAGTTCCGGCTCGTTGCAATCGACCACGGCCAAATGCCCGCCGGCCGACTCCACCACGGCTCGTGCTTGCTGCAAAGCTGCGAGGAGTGCCTCGCTGTCGCGCGGCATGCCACCGACGAAAGCGGCACCGATCGTCGGGTACAGGATGACGCGGCAGTCAGCGTACGCAACGCGCAACGGCGCGAGCACATCGCGATCGAGCGATGTCAGGAACGCGGGCGGTGTCGAGATCCGCACCCGGATGCTCCCGTAGAGCCGGGCCGTTTCGTCAAGCGACGCGACGTCGATATCGCCGCTTGCCGCGATGGGTCGCGCATCGGTACCGAGCACGTCACGGGGCAAATCGTGGAGCTTCGCGCCTTGGCTCTCGACGCTGGGTCCGAACCCTTCGAATAGGATATAGATCGAATACGCGTCGCCGTTCGAATGGGCGATCACCGCCGACGCCTCGAGCTTGCATTCCACAAGCGCCCGCACGAGTTCACGCACCTGCGCCGCCGAACGTCCGGCGAGCACATGCCACTGCTGCTGCTCGGGAGCGGGATGCAGCCGAAAGGTCGCAGACGCGATCAAACCAAGGGTACCGAGCGAGCCGACCATCAACTTCGGCAGATCGAAACCGGCAACGTTCTTCACGACTTTTCCGCCGCCGTGCGCGAGCGTGCCGTCGGCGCGCACGATGCCGACACCGACGATCAAGTCGCGCAGCGATCCGTAGCGCGCGCGTCGCGGCCCAAATCCATTGGTGGCCAGCAGACCGCCTATCGTCGCGCGCGCGGCTTGCGGTGCGTCGAGCGCGAGGCGCTGCCGTTCGGGCGCGAGCGTCGCCTGCAACGCGCCGAGCGTGATGCCGGCTTCGACGGTGATCGTCAGATCGGCCGGCGCATAGTCGAGGATGCGGGATAGCCGCTCGGTTCGCAACAGCGTATCGACACGCTCCGGCGCGCGGCCGTAGCCAAGTTCGGTGCCGCCGCCCACGAACGTGACGACGCTGCCGCGCCGCGCTCGTTCGGCCAATTGCGAGACGGCCTCATCGATCGACCCCGGCGTAACGACGTCGGCGACGTGCGTCATCATCCGCGTCCCGCCTCGCCGGCGATCTCCGTCGAATGCGCGACGTAGGTTCCGGGACGGTCGCCGCAGAGGCGCGGCGTCGGAAAGACTTTGCCGGGATTGAAAACGCGTTCAGGATCGAAGGCGCAGCGCACGAAGTTCATCGTCTCGAGATCGTCGTCGCTGAAGATCTCGCCCATGTAGGCCGCTTTGTCGGCGCCGACGCCGTGCTCGCCCGTGATCGAGCCGCCGTGGCGCACGCAAATCTTGAGGATATCTGCTGCAACAGCTGCGGCATGGTGCGCCTGACCTGGAATCCGCCCGTCGTAGAGCACGAGCGGGTGAAGGTTCCCATCGCCGGCGTGAAAGACGTTCGCGACGCGGAAACCTTCGCGCGCGCAGAGAGCGCCGATCTCGCGCAAAACGACGCTGATCTCCGAACGCGGAATCACGCCGTCCTGCACGTAGTAGTTGGGGCTGATCCGGCCCATCGCCGCAAACGCTCCCTTGCGGCCCTTCCACATCAGCGCGCGCTCGCGTTCATCGCGCGGCGTGCGCACTTCAATCGCTCCGCTCGAGCGGGCGATTTCGATGGATTGCGCGGCGGTATGCTCGGCTTCCGCTAGCGGTCCATCGACATCGACCAGGAGCGCGGCGCCGACATCGAGTGGCCAGTCGACACCGGTCGACTTCACGATCGCTTCGATCGCGAGTTGGTCCATCATCTCGATCGCCGCGGGAACGATGCCGGCCGCAACGATCCCCGCAACGCAGTCGCCCGCTTCATCCGTCGACGGAAAAGTCGCGAAGAAGGTGCGCGTCGCTTCGGGCGACCGCAAGATGCGAACGACCGCCTCGGTCACGATGCCGACGAGCCCTTCGCTTCCGACTAACACCGCCATCAAATCGTAACCGAGCGCGTCCGGCGAGGCTGATCCGAGTTCGACAATATCGCCATCGGCCGTGACGATCGTCGCGGCGACGACGTGGTTCACGGTGAATCCGTATTTGAGGCAGTGCGCGCCGCCCGAATTCTCGGCGATGTTGCCGCCGATCGAGCAGACGCTCTGCGACGACGGATCGGGCGCGTAGTAGTAGCCGCGGGCCGCGATCGCCTTGGTGACATCGAGGTTGATCACGCCCGGCTGAACGCGCATGCGAAGATTCTCGAAATCGACCCCGAGGATCGCATTCATTCGCGAGAGCCCGATCACGATGCTGCCCTCCGAAGGCAGCGCGCCGCCCGATAACCCGGTTCCGGCCCCGCGCGGAACGATCGGCAGACCGTACTTGCGCGAAACCCGCACGACCCCCGCTACTTCCGCAGTCGTCGCGGGCAGCACCACAACGCGTGGTCTGACTCGCGTCCCGGTCAAGCCGTCACATTCGTACGTCCGCAGGTCGGCGGGGTCGACGATGCAGTTGGCCGGGCCGACGATCGCCGTCAACTCGCGCTGAGCCTCAACCGTCTCTGCTGTCGGCAATATCATTTTACCGAATCGAACGTTCGACGAAAGGTCGTCGGCGACCATCCAAAAAGTCTAGGCCCATGAAAACTCAGGTTGGCGTGATGGGTTCGGCCGGCGGCGATCTTCCCCAGGAACAGCTCGACCGCGCCCGCCGGTTGGGAAAACGAATCGCGGAACGGGACTGCGTGACGGTAACGGGCGCCTGCCCCGGTTTGCCGGACGCGGCAGCGCACGGCGCACGCGAAGCGGGCGGGTTCATCCTCGGCGTCTCTCCCGCACACTCGCGCGAAGAACACGTTCAGGTCTACGCCTCGCCGCTCGAACCGTACGACGCGATGGTCTTCTCGGGTTCCGGCCTGATGGGCCGCGAAGTCCACAACATCCACAGTTCCGATTTCGTGATCTTCGTCGGCGGACGCACCGGGACGCTCGGCGAGTTTGCGATCGCTTACGACGAAGGAAAACTGATCGGAATCCTATCGCACTCAGGCGGCCTCTCCGACGACTTCACCGGCATCGCGCGTATGGCGGGAAAAGAGACCGGCGCCCACATCGTGGAAGACGACGACCCCGAACGACTCGTCGACCGTTGTCTCGAGCTCTACGTGAAAGCGCCGCAAGCATTCCTCGGCTCGCCGGCACTCGCGCAACCGGACACGCCGACCTCGCGGGCGTAGTCGATCGCCAGGATGCCGGTCAACCGGTACGAAGCCCATATTATGAATGACGACGTCTCGCGAAAAATCCATCACGTTCGGCCGGGAGAAGGACCATGTCTCGGCTACGGTGGCCAGGTGATGAATGTGAAGCTCTCCAGCGCGGAATCGGCCGGCGAGCTCACCGTCATTGAGGACTTGATTCCCCCGAAGAACGGGCCGCCGCTCCACGTCCACAGCCGCGAAAGCGAAGCGTACTACGTCCTCGAAGGCGAGTTTGAGTTCACCTGCGGCGAAGACACGGTTCGTGGAGGGGTCGGTACGTTTGTTCACGCCCCTCGCGGGCTTCCCCACCGGTACTTCAACGTGGGCGACACGCCCGGCCGGGTCCTGTTTTCGTTCACGCCGGCCGGGATCGAGCGGTTTTTTGGCGAGCTCACCGAGCAGAAAGACCAGCTAACTCCGGCCATCATGGCGACGGTTGCCGCCAAGTACGGCATAACGCTCATTCCACCGAAGGCGTAGGTCACCGCTTCCGCGCGTTTACGCCTTACGCGTGCGCGACGAGGACTGGGCGCTTTTCTTCGAGATCGAGCAAGTCGAACCACGTCTTGATCTCCGGCCGATCCGGCGCTATTTGCGAACGCATCTTCTCGAAGTATTCCAGATGCGGTCCTGGTTCGGGCCGCCAGTTTTCGCGCTCTTCATTGAAGGCTGCGATCTCTTGCGGCGTTTTCTTTGAGATGAAGTCGCGCTGGACCCAATCCGCAACCGCGGAATCGTCCTTGAGCTCGGCGACCTTCTGCGCGAATGTCGCGCCGTCGATGCCGAGGAACTTCAGCACGGGCTTATCGTGCGGGCAATCGTAGTCGTACTCGCCTAGCTTGCCTTCATTGAAGGCGCCGGCTTTGTCGATCATGCGACCGAGCGAAACGATGCCGTCCATCTTCACTTTTGGGCTGCGCGGAATCTCTTTGGTTAAATCCATGCCAAGCTCTTACCCTGCCGGACGGTTTTCTAGTCGGCCGTCCAATCGAGCATCGCTTCCCATTGATCCGGCGTGAACGCTTGCTTGGACTTGATCGCGTCGACGTACTTGCGCTTGCCCGCCCGGTTGCCTTTGCCGATCATCACGACGCCTGCCAGCCGGTTCTTCCAAAAGAAGAGCCCGCGATAATGTTTCTTCTCGCGATCGATCTTACGAACGAGGTCGAGATCGGGACGGTACTCCGGCGAGATGCCGAACTGTGTGATCGTCTGATCGGTGAAGAGTTTTGACGAATACTCCGGGACATCGTGATAACGCTCGTCGCCGCCGGCCATGTTGATCGCCGCGACCTTACCGTGCGCGCCCGCGTTATTCCAGGTCCCCATGCGATAGAACATCTCGGCCGTCGGATCGTAGAACTCGGCCGCATCGCCGCCGGCATAGATGCCCTTGATATTCGTCTCGAGCCGGTCGTCGCAGACGATGCCGGTGCGAATTTCAATTCCCGTGCCGTCGAGCAACTCGGTGTTGATCGTCAGGCCCAGACCGACGCCCAAGCAGTCGCAGGGAATCTCGATGCCGCTGCTGGTGACGACTTTGGTAACCACACCGTTCGAACGCACCGCGTGATCGAGTTCCTCGCCGTAATGCACGTGCACGCCGTCGATGCGCGCCGCATCGTCGACCATCTCGCCCGCGATCTCGTCGAGCATCCGGCGCAGGAAGCGCGGTCCGCGCAGGAGCCAATGCGTCTCGACGCCGCGCGACGCGAAGGCCTCGGCAAGTTCGTAGGCGATGAACGACCCGCCGATGGCGACCGCGACCTTCGACTCCTCGAGCTGTCGTGAAATCGCCTTGGTATCGTCCATGTACTGAAAGTTGAAGACGTTGTACGCTCCCGCGACACCTGGCGACAGCGACGGATTCGGCCGGCCACCGGTCGCCACCAAAAGCGCGTCAAACGGGTACCCGGTGCCGTTCGCGTAGGCCACCTTCTCCGTCGCATCGATACGTTCGACCCGGGTCGAAAGGTGCAGATCGATCGCATGCTTCTCGTGCCAGGCCAGGTCGCGCATGATGACTTTCGCCTCAGTCACCTGCTTGCGCAAGAGCGGCGGAAGCGCGATCCGATTGTAAAGCGTATACGGTTCGTCCGTGAAAAGTGCTATCGAGCACGACGAATCGGCCTTACGCAACTGCTCGGCGCACGTCGTTCCGGCAAAGCCGTTCCCGACGATCACGTATCTGCGATTGTCATTCATCCTAGAGTCCTTAGGCCGTTGGTCCGTCTCCCGACGGTGGGGACCGGACTGCGGCTCAGGGAAACCGTCCGTCGATGGAAGTCCGGCTGGTGCAGTTGCTCGGTTCGATCATAGCGACCACGTGTGCGTATACGTTGGCGCGACTTGAATTTGCGATGCGGCATCCCGAGCTTCCCGCGCCGCCCTTGATCAATCGTTTACCGGACGCATCCGAACCCACCTTGCGCGCCGAGTGGACCGCCGTGGAAGTCCAGCTCGATGCCGCACGCCGCTTTCTGCGCGAAAATGACGATCGGCGCGGCAAACGGGCCGTCTACGACCCGACCTTCGCTTGGCTTCAGCGCACGACGCGCGAACTGGACCAATATGCTCGCGCCGTGCGCTGGGTCCTGACCGTCGAGGACGGGCGCTAGAAACACGGGCGCGAATTCTGGGTACATGCCCGGAAACGCCCCCAGCGTCACTCCCCCGGCTAGGAGCACCCATGAGTTGGAATGACACGATGCAAAAGGCCCTGGCGCAAGCGCGCGAGTTGCACCGCCAGACCGTTGAGGCCGCGAACAAGACGGCCGAAGATATGAAGCCCCACTTGCAGACGACTCTCCGTCACGCGCAAGAACTGCAGGCAACGCTCAGTAAGCATGCGACCGAGATGAGTGCGAGCGCGGCGCAGCAGACCGAAACCGCCAACGGACACCTGAGCGACTACATCCGGATGGGCGCCGAGGCGATGCGCCAATCGGCCGAACAGACTCGCGCCACCGCGATGATGATGACCGAACACGCCAAGAAGGTCGTCGACGCCGCGGTTGCAGCCAATACGAAAAAGCCCGAGTAAACTCCGCCCGGGGCCGCTCCGGCGGCCGGGCGGGGAAGCGAGTTAGCGGCGAGAAGCGGGGATTCCGTGTCGCATCAAGCTCCCGCCCGGCGTACCCCGCGCATACTGCACGTCGTGCTCGTCGTGGTGCTGGCCGGCTGGGCCTTCGTCGAGGTACTCGCCGGGCTCAATGCGTTCATCCATCCGCCGGGCCATTTTGGCTTTGATTTCGTCGCCAGCGGTAACGAAATTCTGATCACGCGAGTAGATCCGTCATCGGCCGCAGCGGACGCGGGCCTTCGCGCCGGCGATCAGGGCGAATGGCAATACCTCGACCCGGTGGACCGCTATCGCCTCCAGAGTCCCTTGGCGTACAAACCGGCCGGGATGTCGATTCGGCTTTTCGTCGTACGCAATCGCGTTATTTTTCCGGTCACGATGGCGGCGCGACCGGATCCCGCAGCGCTCAACGATGCGATCGCCGAAGGACTCGCGATCGCGGTGACGCTGATCTTCGTCGGAATCGCATCAGTCTTGGTCTTGATGCGGCCGACGATCGTCACCTGGTCGTTCCTTCTGTTCGCGAGCGGATACTCGATCGTCCAATTCGGCTCGCTGCATGGCATGCTGATCCCGCCGTGGTCGGATATCCATGCGGCCACCACGAGCCTCGCGCTCGCCGCGGCGGTTTGGGGCGGCGGTTTGTTTCTTTCGCGTTTTCCGGATGGACGACCGGCACGCTTGGGACGCTGGTACGAAGCCTATCTTGCAGCCGCCGGCGCGACGCTCGGCCTCCTCTTCTTCAAGCTCTTCGGCGACTTTGCAGCCCGCGGAACCATGCTCGCGAAAATTTACCTCTGGCTCATGATCGTGACCGTGATCGTTTCGATCGCTCTGCTGCTCGTGCGCTACCGGCAGGGGGGCGCCGAGCGCGCGCGCGGACGCTGGGTCATGCTGGGCTCCTCAGTTAGCCTGGCGGCGCTGATTGCAGACTTCGCGCTGCGCTTGAAGGGGGTTCAAGGTTTCAATAACTCGCCCGTCGACCTCGCGCTGACCTCGGCCGTCGTGCTGATTCCAATCTCGGTGGCGTACGCGATTCTGCGACACCGCGTGATCGACGTCAATTTCGTAATCAGCCGCGCGCTGATCTACGGAGCGATTACCTCGGCCGTCGTCGTGTTGTTTTCGTTCGTCGAATGGTTCATCGGGAAGAAACTCTCGGCCGGTGGACTCGCCGCGTTCATTGAGGTGGCCGGAGCGCTCACCATCGGTTTCTGGTTCAATGCGATCCACGGCCGTGTCGAGCGTTTCTTCGAGGGTATCTTCTTTCGGGCGCAGCATCGCGCGGAGCAGCACCTCGCGCGGGTCGTTGCCGCAATCGCACACGCCGGCGCGGTTGAAACGGTCGATGACTTCCTGACGGTCGAACCCTCGAGCGCATACGGCTTGGGTTCCGCCGCGCTCTTTCGGCGGGCCGGCGGAAATCGGTTCGAACGCGTCGCGGCCGTCGGGTGGCCGAGCGGCACACTCGACGTTCTCGAGACAAGCGATCCGCTCGTCGCGTACCTTTCGGCCGAGCGAGCTACGCTCGATCTCGAAGAGGTGGGCTGGACTGCGCAGGATCTACCCGCGGCCGGCGCACATCCCGTCGTCGCCGCACCGGTCGCAGCGCGAAACCGTCTGATGGCGATTGCGCTGTACGGACCGCACCGTAGCGGCGAGGCTCTCGATCCCGACGAACGCCGCATGCTCCTCGATCTCGCCGGCGCCGCCGCCTTCGCCTACGATCACCTCGAAGCTGAGGCGCTTCGGCGCGAAATCGCCGCAATGCGCGGCACTGGATCGCCGCAGTCGTCGTCCTCATGAACGTTCTGATCGCAACGCCGATCGAGGCCGAACTCGTCGAACGTATTCGAAGTGTCGATCCGAGCAACCGCATCACCTGGGAGCCCGCGCTCTTGCCCGAGCCGCGCTATCCTTCGGATCATCGCGGCGACCCCGAGTTTGCGCGCGATGCCGCCGGGCAGGCCCGCTGGAACAGCATGCTGTCGGAAGCTGAGATCTTGCTCGGCATTCCCGGCGAGGATCCAGTTCAGCTTGCCGATACAGTCGCTCGCGCCCCGCATCTGCGATGGGTGCAGTGCATGTACGCGGGAGCCGGCGAACAAGTGCGCGCGGCGGACCTCTCGCATTCAGACCTGGAACGCGTTGCGTTCACGACCTCGGCCGGCGTACACGCCACGATGCTCGCCGAGTTCTTCTTCATGGGCCTGCTGGCGCTGCGCAAAGACTTTCGGCGCCTCGAGCGGCTGCGCGAGAAAGAACGCTGGGCCCATTGGGCGATGGGCGAACTCGACGGTTCGACCCTCGCCGTGATCGGCATGGGCGCAATCGGCAAGGCGATCGCCAAACTCGCGCGCGCGTTCGGGATGCGCGTCATCGCCGTCACCCGCGACGGCCAGGCGATTCCCGGCGTCGCCGCGGCCTACTCCACGCACCACCTTCACGATGCGCTTCCCCTGGCGGACGCCGTCGTCGTGACGTTGCCGGCGACGGACAAGACCCGCGGTCTGATCGATCGCGCAGCCTTTGCTGCGATGAAGAACAGCGCGATCTTCGGGAACGTCGGTCGTGCCGCGGTCGCCGATCAATTGGCTCTCGTCGAAGCGCTGCAGAACGAAACGATCGGCGGCGCCGTGCTCGACGTCTTCGATCCGGAGCCGTTACCGGCGGGCGATCCACTGTGGAGGCTGCCGAACGTGATCATCAGTCCCCACACGGCAGCGCTCTCCGCGCGCGAAAACAAGCGGGTCGTCGATATCTTCTGTGAGAATCTCGAACGCTTCGCAAACGGACAACCGCTACGAAACCTCATCCATGCAACCGAGTTCTACTGAGTATCTCGTCACCCGGAAGCCGAAAGGGTCTCGCGAAAGAGTTTGAACAGCGTTGTCCAGTGACGTTCGGCGGCGATTGCGTCGAACGTGGGTAGATCCGGCACCGCGAAACCATGACGCGCGCCGGGATACGTCTCGACCACGTGGTCTACCCCCGACTGCGTCAAAGCCAATTCGAGACGCTCTTTTTGTTCTTCGGCGAATGACGCGTCCTCGATAGCACCGGCGACATAAACGCGGCCGGTTATACCTCCCACGAAAAGGTGAGGACTATCCGGTTTGTCCGTCGCCAAATTGCCACCGTGAAACGACGCGACCGCCGCAAATCGATCTGGGAAAGCGCCGGCAGCGGTCAAGGCACAATTGCCCCCCATGCAATACCCTGTCGACCCGAATCGATCACCTTTGACTTCGTTTTGAGATGACAGAAATTCGATGAAGGCGCCGGCGTCGGATATCTTACGGTCGCGATCGAGGCTGCGCACGAATTTCATCAACTCTTCCCGTAATTTCGGATCGGCCAGAACCGCGGAGGGGTTCATCGGCGAATAACTCCCGGCGCGGTAATAAAGATCGGGCAGCAGGACGAGATAGCCGCCGGCGGCCAGACGCCGGCCCATCTCCCACATGACCGGACGAATGCCCAGACCGTCCATGAAGAAGATCACGGCAGGCCACGGCCCCGCGATATCGTCGGGGGTGAAGATCGACGCCGGGCAGATTCCGTCACGGGTCTTGATGGTGACCTGAAGCTGGGGCATTAGCCGCGTAGCCCGAGAGCGACCATCATCTTGTAGCCGACTTCGAGCGCGCGTTCGTCGATATCGAAGCGGGCGTTGTGGTGCGGGAACGAAGTACTCTCGCCGCCGCGAGCGCCGACGATGAAGTACGAGCCGGGTCGCTGCTCTTGCATGAACGACATATCTTCTGCCCACATCACGATATCGTGTTCGACCACGTTCTCGTCACCAAGCGTCTTACGCCCAACCTCGCGCACGAGATCGTTCATCGCTTTATTGTTGACCGTCGGCGGATATGACCAGTGATACTTCAACTCATACTCGACACGCATCGCATCGCAGAGTCCCTTGAGGATACGCTCCATGCGCACCGGCATCGAGGCGCGCACGTCGGCATCGAAGCAGCGCACTGTCCCCATCAGCGTCGCTTTATCCGGAATGACGTTGAACGTCGTACCGGCTTCGAATTTTCCGACCGTGAAGACCGCCGGATCTTTCGGCGCGACTTCGCGACTAACGATCGTTTGCAGCATCGTCACGAAATACGACGCAGCCACGACTGGATCGACCGCGAGTTGCGGCATTGCGCCGTGGCCGCCTTTGCCAGCGATCGTCAGGAAGAACTCGTCGGCCGAGGCGAAGAACGCGCCGTCGCGTACGCCGATCTTGCCAACGTCGAGACCGCTAAATAGATGAAGCGCAAACGTCCGGTCGACGTGCGGATTCTCGAGCGCGCCGTCTTCGATCATCAAACGATTGCCGGCGCTGCCTTCTTCACCGGGTTGAAAACAGAAAACGAGCGTACCCGGCACCTCGGCCCGGCGACTGCACAGCGTGCGCGCGGCCGCCAACAGAATCGCGACGTGACCGTCGTGTCCGCAGGCGTGCATGACGCCGGCGTTCTCCGAAACGTACGGCGACTCGACCAGTTCGGCGATCGGCAGCGCGTCCATATCGGCGCGCAAGAGCGTTACCGGCCCCGGGCGGCCGCCCTTGAGCGTTCCGAGGATGCCCGTCTTGCCGATTCCCGTCCGCAGATCGTCGAGCGGCAGCGCGCTCAGTTCGGATTGGACGAAACGGGCCGTCTCGAACTCGAGCATAGATAGTTCGGGCTTGCGATGAAGCAGCCGGCGAACGCGGATCAGTTCGTCTTGGGGAGTCTTTTCGGCAGCGGGCATGCCCGGCGATTTCGACGGCCGCCGCCGGGGCCCGCCCGCTCTGGGGCGGGCCTCTCTTTTCGTATGCCGAAAGGATTGCGGGGCCTCATTCCAAGATAGAGCGAGGTTCCGGCTACGTCACTTCAGGAGGGTCCGGATGGCCAAAGCGGTCGAGTCGCCGGCGTTCGAGCGGCAGGGGTTGAGCGACGATCAACTCCGCTGGATGCTTCGCAACATGTACATGCAGCGCACGCTCGATAACCGTGGCTTTCAGTTGAACCGCCAGGGTAAGATTCCGTTCGCCACCGGAAGCGAAGGGCACGAGGGCATCCATGCCGGCGCCGCACTTGCCTTTGCGCGCGGCAAAGACTTGCTCGTCCCGTACTACCGCGACATGGGTCTGTGCGTTGGAATCGGGATGGATCCGCTCGACGTGCTGCTCTCGATGTTCGCGCGCGGTGCCGATATCTCGGGCGGGCGCCAATTCCCGAATCACTATTCAAACAAGTCGCTCGGCATGATGTCGATCAGCTCGATCATCGCGGCGCACTGTCCGCATGCGGTCGGCGCCGCGTATGCGTACAAACTGCGCAAGCAAACCGATCGCGCGGTCCTCTGTACGTTCGGGGATGGATCGACCAGCGAAGGTGAATGGCACGAGTCCGTCAATTTTGCCGCGGTACAGAAACTCCCGATCGTCTTTCTGTGCGAGAACAACGAATGGGCGATCTCGACGCCGCGCGATCGCCAGATGGCGATCAAAGACGTCGTCCAAAAAGCTGACGGTTACGGAATCCCCGGCGTGATCGTCGACGGTTCGGACCCGATCGCCGTCTATCGCGTTCTCAAGGATGCGCTCGAACTAGCGCGTTCCGGTGGCGGACCGACGCTCGTTGAAGCCAAGTGCTATCGATTCTTGGCGCATACGACCGATGACGACGATCGCACCTACCGAACGAAGGAAGAGATCGAGCGCTACCGTCATCTCGACCCAGTGCCGCGCTTCGAGCGCGTGCTGATCGAGCAAGGAATTATCACCGCCGCCGGCATCGAGGAATCGAAGAAAGAGGTCCTGGGGGTCGTCAACGACGTGACCGACCGGGCCGAAGCGCTGCCGTATCCGCCAGCTGAAGAGCTGTACACGAACGTCTACGAAGGGACGCACGAGCCATGGCTGTAGCGACGAGCGGCACGACGACGATGAACAACGTGGAGGCGGTCCGCCAGACGTTGTACGAAGCGCTCAAGGCCGATCCGCGCACGCTCGTGATGGGCGAAGATGTCGGCGCGCGCGGTAACGTCTTCCTCATCACCAAAGGCTTCATCGAAGAGTTCGGGCCAGAACGCGTCATCGATACGCCGCTCGCCGAGGCGTCGATTGCAGGTATCGCGATCGGTATGGCAATGGAAGGTCTGCGCCCGATCGCCGAGATTCAGTTTGCGGACTTCATCTATCCGGCGTTCAATCAAATCGTCGGCGAGGCCGCCAAGACGCGCTATCGCTCCAACGGGGACTATACGTGTCCGCTCGTCATCCGGACGCCGTACGGCGGCGGCGTGCACGGCGCGCTCTCGCACTCGGTCTCGATCGAAGCGCTCTTCTATCACGTCCCCGGTTTGAAGATCGTCGCGCCGGCTTTTCCCGCCGATATCAAGGGCCTATTGAACGCATCGATCGACGACCCCGATCCGGTGCTTTTCCTCGAGCACAAGAAAACGTATCGCCTGGTCAAAGGTGAGGTTCCGAACGGACACTACACGATTCCGATCGGCAAGGCCGATGTCAAACACCCCGGCGATCAATTGACGGTCGTTTCGTACGGGTTGTACGTTCATCAGGCGCTCGAAGCCGCGCGTCAACTCGAAGGGGATGGCCTTTCGGTCGAAGTCATCGACCTGCGCTCGATCCGGCCGATGGACCGCACGACGATTCTGGAGAGCGTGCGCAAGACGCGCAAGCTGCTCATCATTCACGAGGACAATAAGTTCGGCGGCATCGGCGCGGAGATCAGCGCGATGGTGGCCGAGGACGCATTTTTCGATCTCGATGCGCCGATCCGGCGCCTCTGTGGACCCGACGTTCCCGCGATGGGGTACGCACGGACGCTCGAAGACGAATTCATGATCCCGACGTCACGCATGGCCGAATCTATGCGCGAGATGGTGGCGTTCTGATGGCGACCACCATCACGATGCCGCAATTGGGCGAAACCGTCACCGAAGGGACGATCGCGCAGTGGCTCAAGAAAGTCGGCGACTCGGTCGAGAAGTACGAAGCATTCGTTGAGATCTCGACCGATAAGGTCAACGCCGAAGTGCCGTCGCCGGTTACCGGCATCATCCGCGAGATCATCATCAAAGAAGGCGAGACCGTTCCGGTCGGCGCGGCACTCGCGATCATCGACGAGGTTGGCACTGCAGCCGGCGCGCCTGCAACCGCTGCGCTTGCGCCGGCAGCCACGGGGGCACCCGCCGCCCCGAACGGCGCGACGCCCACGCATTCGCCTTCGCGCAACGGCGAGGCGCTGAACGCGCCCGATGTCCTGCGCCGCGTCTCGCCGGCCGTTCGCCGCCTGGCGCGCGAACATCATGTCGAACTGACCTCGGTGCGCGGGACCGGCACGGGCGGCCGCATCACGGCCAACGATGTCTTGGCAGCCGCGCGCGAAGGGCCGGCGGCAAACGTGGCCGCGACGATCATGAATACGCCGCTCACATCCGCTGCAAAGCCGTCGACGCCGCTTCCGGCCGGAACTTCAACCTACGGCGCGCCCGTGCCGGGTACGACGATCAAGTTGTCGCAGGCGCGCAAGATCATCGCGCAACGCATGCTGGAATCCAAGCACACCGCTCCGCACGCCTGGACGATGGTCGAGGTCGACGTCAGCAGTGTTTGGAAGTGGCGCGCGTCCGAAAAGGATCGCTTCCAGCGCGAGAAGGGCCATCCGCTCACGCTCTTGCCCTTCTTCATCTACGCGGTCGTCCAATCGCTCAAAGCGTTCCCGCTGATGAACTCGCGCTTCACCGACGAGGGCATCGCGGTTCTCAGAGAGCTGAATATCGGTTTGGCCGTCGCGCTCGACTCCAACCTGATGGTGCCCGTCATTCGGGACGCGGACAATTATTCGATCGGCGGGTTGGCGGTCGCCGCCGGCAAGATTATCGAGCGCGCGCGCGCGGGCAAACTGACCGCCGACGATCTCGCTGGCGGAACGTTCACGGTCAACAATACCGGCGCCAACGGCTCGCTGCTCTCCGCCCCGATACTCAACGGCGGCCAAGCCGGAATCGTTACCATGGAAGCGGTCGTCAAACGGCCGGTCGTGGTCGACAACGATGCGATCGCGATCCGTTCCATGATGAACGTCTGTCTCTCGCTCGACCATCGCGTCGTCGATGGCGCTATTGCGAGCGCGTTCCTCGTCGATCTCAAGAAACGTCTTCAGGCGATGGGACCGGGCGGCACGCTCTAGATTACAGCTCGGTGAAAACCGTGCGTGCTGAGGTTCGCCGAGTAAAGAAATACTCGTGGCGAACCGATGGTAAGAGAACCTGCGTCTTGACAATTGCCCGGCGCATGGTATTCTTCTAGCAATGGAGACTTTGTTCGTGACCTATACATCCTCGGCCCAAAGGCTATCAACGAGCGGCAGATTATCGGATTGCTTCGGCATATCCGAACCAATGAATCATGCCGCCAAGTCGATTGGTCGCGAGGTCGCGATCGCGTAAGGGTACGTCCGCACAACCTTTTCTCTTCAAGAGAGGCCGGGCGGAAACGCCCGGCCTCTCTTGCTTTATGGCGTTCTAACCCAAACGGCGCGGGGGCAGCTTGTGACGCTGCTAGTAATGGGTTCGACTCCCATCGGACGCCCAGTCTTCTTCCAAAACGAATTCCAGATCATTGAAAACTGCACGGTATTCTCTTAGCACGGGCTCGACGCGGCGATTTTTCTCCGCACCGCAGACACCTGTAGTTTCGTGCGCCCTTTTCAAGGATGACAGTCGATGTGTGGATTCAGTCGAGCGAGCCACGATGTAGTCGACGAATAAAGATCGATAGCGTAACGGGCAACGCACGGCGCTCCAAACGCCGAGTAGAGGGTTCGAGTCCTTCTCGGTCTGCCAGTTCGGTATAACGATGGGAGGTGCTTGGCCGGCACCTTCCATCGCCCCGAACCCTTGGAGCGATGGCCGATGCTGGTAAGGCGCTGCTCTGCTACAGCAGTGAAGCTCAGATAATGGGCTGCGTGAGTTCGATTCTCACTCGCTCCTCCACGGGAGATAGCCGAGACAGATTAGCGATGCGTTGAAGGCGCGTAGACGCCGGTGCAATACCGGCTCTCCCGGCAACTACGAATGCGGACAGACGCGAGTTCGATTCTCGCCGAGGGTTCCAATGGGTCGGAATGTTCCAAGGCTGGCGAGCCTCACTTGCAATGAGGCTGTGTAGAGTTCGATTCTCTATCGATCCACCAACTATCCAGAACATCCCAATGCTCGGTGGCGGAATGGGAGACGCACCTGGTTGTTACCCAGGCGTCGAAAGGCGTGTTGGTTCAAGTCCAACCCGAGCAGCCAAGCCCGACTAGCACAATCCGGTAGATGCAACTCGCTCAGAACGAGTAGGTTCGCGGTTCGAATCCGCGGTCGGGTACGAACGAGCCGATGTAGCAGAATGGTACTTGCGCGGCGCTCAGAACGCCGGTCGACCGTGACGGTCATTGGAGGTTCGAATCCTCTCATCGGCACCAACTCGTCGTTGCTCAATTGGTAGAAGCCGTCGCTCTTAAAAAGCGATGTTGTCGCGGTTCGAATCCGCGCGACGAGACCATGCGATCGTGGTGAAATTGGCAAACGCACCACCCCGAGACGGTGACGCCGCAAGGCTTACGGGTTCAAGTCCCGTCGATCGCACCACGCCGGTTATCCCGAGGAGGGAACGTTGGCTGTAAACCAACTGCGCTGCGCGCAACGGGAGTTCGACTCTCTCAACCGGCACCACGCCTGCCTAGTTTAAACGGAAAAACGCTCGTCTTATAAACGAGTAAAAGCGCCCGGCCGATTACCGGGAGAATCTGGGTTCGATTCCCGGGGCAGGTACCACGGCTTCTTAGTTCAAGGGCAGAACGTCTGTTTCATACGCAGATTACGACGGCTCGACTCCGTCAGAAGCCACCATAGGGATGTTGCGCAGTGGTAACGCGTTTGCTTCGGGAGCAAAAGTTCGCAGGTTCGATTCCTGTCATCCCTGCCATGCCGGCGTAGCTCGCGATCGAGCGCGCGCACTTGTAATGCGCAAGGGATCGGTTCGACTCCGATCGCCGGCTTCAATTCATCTGGGCAGGCGGCGTACAGCGGCCATCTCGAATTCTCGTAGGCCCGAAGCGTTCCGTGAGGGATCCTTAGATGCTCCGCCGGCTGTCTGCCTCTGCGTTCATCGTCTGCCTCTGCGCGGCGCTATCGGATTGCGGAGGCGGCGGCAGCTCGCCGCCGATCCCGGGCAACTCCGGCGGATCTCCGGGAACCGGCGGCCCTGCGATCGACGCGCTCGTCGCGCAGAATTACCCCGGCGGCTGGGGCGTCGAGGTTGCGATCTTCCGCAACGGGACGCCAATCTTCGAACGCGGGTACGGGTTGCGAGATCGCGGCTTACCGGACACCTTCGCGCCGGTCGATATCTTCGGCGTTCAGCAGCCGGACCAATTGTTCGGGCTCGCGCGAGGAGCGTTCGCGCCGGATGCAAACACGATCTTCGACCTGGCATCGGTCAGCAAAGAGTTCACCGCCGGAGCCATTCTCTTGCTCCAACAGGACGGGAAACTCTCCGTTAATGACCCTCTCTCGAAGTACTTCCCAACGTTCCCGAACGGCGGCGCCATCACGTTGCTCAGTCTTCTGCATCACAACAGCGGCCTGGTCGACTACAATAACTTCGGCGATTCGCCCGATTTCACCGGCGCCTACAATGCGTTCATGGCGAGCGGGCAGACGAACTATCAGCCCATCGTCGATCAGCTCGCGACCTTCCCGTTGGATTTTGCTCCGGGAACGAACTTCGAGTACAGCAACACGAACTATCTCCTTCTCGGAATCGTCGTCGCGAAGGTCAGCGGCCAGACGCTACGGGCGTTCTTGCAGCAGCGCGTTTTCGGGCCGCTCGGGATGACGCAGACGCAGCAAGGCGAACCCCAGGCGCCCGTCACCGACCTCGCGCTCGGATATCGAAATCCAAGCGGCACCATAGTGCGCGCCTGGCAATGGAATCTCGATTGGCTCGCTGGGCCGGGCGGGATGACCTCGACCGTTGGAGATCTCGAAAAATGGGATTTGTCGGTGCGAACTCCGGGAATCTTCACACAGGCCTCGCTGACCCAGATGTTTGCGCCGGGTCCCTTTCCACAATCGGTCGGTGCGTACGCGGACGGCTGGTTCGTCGCGACGCTCAACGGCCATCAGTATATTTGGCACGATGGCGCGGTCGGCGGCTATCAGACGATGAATGCGACTTTCCCGAGCGACGGCATCGACATCGTCATCCTGACGAACGACGGAACCGGGCTGGATCCCTATTTCATCGTCCCGCAACTCTTCGCCATCGCTCAATCACTGTAGCTTCCCAGCACCTAGGTGTAGCGAAGCGTATCGCGCTCGGCCTGGAACCGAGAGAGCGCAGGTTCAAATCCTGCCGCCTAGACCACGCCCACCAAGCAGACGTGGAATTGCACCGGGTTTTTACCCCGGATATGCTCGGTTCAAATCCGAGGGTGGGCACCAGCTTCCGCGCGCCGCGCAATTGGAATGCGCACCGATCTTCTAAATCGGACAAGATGCGGGTTCGAATCCCGCCGCGCGGTCCAATCCCGGTTCGTCTAGGCGCTAAGACGGCAGCTTTTGGATCTGCTCAGGGTGGTTGAAGTCCATCACCGGGAACCACGCCGGCTTAGCACAATGGCAATGCGTCGCACCCGTAATGCGATGACGGCAGTTCGATTCTGCCAGCCGGCTCCACGCCCCCGCAGCTCGATGGACGAGCGGCGCGCTTCGAACGCGTAGGTTGCAGGTTCGAATCCTGTCGGGGGCTCCACTGATGACGTCGGCAAATGGGAAGCCCGCGCACCGCAAATGCGCTACCGAGTGTGTTCGATTCACACCGTCATCTCCAACGTGGAAGGTACCGCCGGGTGGCTGGCAACTGGTCCTGAAAACCAGGGCGACGTGATGAGCGTCGATGGTTCGACTCCGTTACCTTCCTCCACGCACGCGTAGCTCAACGGTAGAGCATCCGGTTGTCGACCGGAAGGTCGTGGGATCGTCACCCATCGCGTGCGCCATGCCGACGTAGCTCAACCGGAAGAGCTACAGGTTCTTACCCTGTGCGTTGTGGGTTCGAGTCCCACCGTCGGCCCCATGCGGATTTCGTCCAACGACTAGGATACGGCGTTTTCACCGCCGTGATGCGGGGTCAGCACCCGCAGTCCGCATCATTCAATGTCACGTTGCCGTAGCTCAGCGGTAGAGCGCCGCCCCGATAAGGCGGAGGTCGACGGCTCGATACCGTCCGGCAGCACCAGGCACTCACGCGGGCGTTGCATAGTGGCAATGCCGCTGCCTTCCAAGCAGAAGTCCCGAGTTCAATTCTCGGCGCCCGCACCACTTCTCATTCACAATCACCGAAAGGAGCAGCGCGTGATGAGCGACGTTCTCGTTCTCAACTCAACCTACGAACCATTGAACGTCACGAGCATCGCGCGTGCCGTTCGGTTGATCTTTGCCGGTAAGGCCGAGGTCTTGCACGATCGCGGCCGCATTGCCTCGCCGACGATCGAGTTCCCGCTGCCGTCGATCGTCCGGATGCTGTACTTCATCCGGCATCGCAAGAAGCGTGTCGCTCTCACCAAGAAGAACGTGCTCTTGCGCGATGACTACGCCTGCGCGTACTGCGGCAAGCGCGGCGACCGATCGACGATGACGGTCGACCACGTCGTGCCGCGCCGCCAAGGCGGGCGCTCCGAGTGGACCAATCTGGTCGCAGCTTGCGTGGAATGCAACGGCCGCAAACGCGACCGGACCCCGCTCCAAGCGCAGATGCCGCTACGCCGAAAGCCGCACGAACCCCGCTACATACCGTTCTTCGTCGTTCGCCGCAATACGGAGCGCGACGAGTGGATCAAGTACCTGACGCTCTACTCGGTATCGATCGAGCAGCGTCTCACTTGAAGAAGGCTCCCCGCGCCTGCGGGGAGCCTTCCGGCGGCGAGCAGTGCGCTATTCGCTACACCAGGCTCGTGGCGTAGAACGTACCGGTGCGCCAGTATCCGGTGGCTTCAATCTGCCGACCGACGGCGACGCGGCCGGTCGTCCGCATTTCCAGAGCGGGCTGATCGTTGACCACGATCGAGCGCTCGCTCTGCTGAAGCGTGACCAAATGGCCTCGCACCGAAGTGATCGTCCCGCTCACGCGGGCTACGCTCTCGGCACGGGGAGAGCTTGCGGGGCCGCAGTTTCCGTTGGACATCCAAACGCCGTTCTGCACGCTACCGCAGTACGGATTGTCGAATACCGTTGGAGGCCCCGGATCCGTCGGTTCCGCACCGGCCGGCAGCGAAGGTAGCGCCAGCAGCGCGCAACTGCAAACTAAGGCGGTGAAGAATGAACGTGGTTTTTCCATGAGCTAGCTCCTATTCTTGGGTCTCCGCTCGTTATACCCAATTCCTACGATACCGAACTTCCGGAGAAGCTCGCTCAATGGATTAGGAGATTCGCCGACCCAGTCGTTCCTCTCACGCCTAGCAAAGGGAGCGGGCGGATGTAAGCTTCGCACGATTCACTTGCCCAGCCTCATTTCTTGGTGAGAGAGTACGCTCATCGCCATCCAGTCGCCTAGGTGAGCCGTGTCATGAGCGCATCGACGCCGAACGCGATCGTGAGCAGTACGGCCGCCACGTATCCCTTGAACGCCCAATAGAAGTGTGTGCCCTCACGCCGCATCGTGCGTCGTGAGCGGGGTCCTCGCCCACGATAGCTCACTTATGCGCTGCTTCTCAGCGCGTCGCCCGATCTCTAGCGCCGCCGCTACGTCGGCATGGCAAGTCCAGCCACACGCAACACAGCAGAAGCGCCTTCTTCGGCGACTCTTCGGGTCGACGTGCAGGCAGCGCCCGCAGGTCTGACTCGAATATCTCGCGTCCACGCTGACCACTTCGCGCGCAGCATATTCTGCTTTCTCGCGTATCAGCGCCGCAAATGTTCCAAACCCCGCATCGAGCATGACGCGATTGAGGCCGCTCTTGGCCGCAACATTACGGCCCGGTTTCTCGATGGTGCCCTTGGCACTCCGGGTCATCGCCCGAACATCCAGGGCCTCAAGACCGATCACGTCGGCGGACTTCACGATCTTATGGGCCGCTTTGTGCAAGCCGTCGAGCCTGGCGTTGGCTTCCCGTTCCTTCGCCCGCGCAAGACGCCGGGCCGCGGCGATCCGGCCCGGATCGCGCCGGTTCAGGCAGCGTCCCTTTGCATCTTTGACGCTAACCGCGTCCAGCGCTCGCTGATGGCTCGACACGATCCGCCGGAGGCGTTCCCCGTGTTGGCCGTTGCCGATCAGTACGCCCTCGCTGGTCGCAGCGAGCACATGCACTCCACGATCGATCCCGACGACCTTGCCCGTCTTCGGCAATGCTTTGGGCTCACGCTCGCACTCGAAGCTGGCCCACCAGCGGCCGTTTTTCTCGGCCACGAAGGCTCGGCCGAAGTCCGGAATCGCACGGCCTTTGCGCAGCCGGACCGTACCAACCCCGGGAATACGCACCCATTTCTGTTCCTGATCGAGTTTCAGCGCGCGGTCGCCGTGCGGGAATTCCAGCTGCTTCCAGCGCGCTTTCGGCTTGAAGCGGGGATAACCGGGAGTCTCCCCGTTCTTGACGCGTCGAAAGAATGCGGCAAACCCAAGGTCGAGCCGGTGCAACACCGCGTCCACGCACTCGCGGTAGACCGCAGCGAACCGGCTGTCCTCTGCGCGGAGCGCCGTGATCTCGGCGTATTGCATCTTCGTTGTAACGCGAATGCGACGAGCGGTCCAGGCGTACCGGCGCTCATCTAGGAGAGCGTTGTACGTCTGCCGCGTTACGTCGAGCATGAACTCCAGACGCTCGGCTTGGGACCTCTTGGGATAGAGACGAACGCGGTGCATCCAGCGCATACGTTCATGGTAGTGCCCGAGTGTGCCACCATGGTGGCACACTCGCAGGCGAGGACGACACACACTCCCCGGGCGGCATCGCTTACCTCCTGTTCGCTACTTCGGAACGTGCTTCGAAACCGGCGGCGCGGTCGGTGCTACATCCACTCAATCGTCTTAGTTGGTCAACCAACCAATTTCTTCCCAGCCAAGACAGGATGCGTAGCCCAGCCGACCCCCCGGGCTAGGTCAGGAAGCGGATCGTCAGCGGGTAGCGGTAGTCCTCGCCGTTGCTGGTTTTAATCGCGCCGACGATCGTCAGGATTATATCGAGCAGGCCAACGACGATCATCATCGGCAGACCGATGAGGACGACGATCAGAAGCGCGGAGATGCAGAAATAGATCGTCATCGAGATCTGAAAGTTCAAGGACTCCTTGCCTTCGCGATCGATCAGCGGCGACTCGTTCTTCTTCAAGAGCCAAATGACGAGAGGCCCGATCAGATTTCCAAGCGGACATACCAGACCCAAGAGCGCGGATAGATGGCAGCCCATCGCCCAATTCTTCGCGTCCGCGCTTGCGGGTGCGGGCACCGCAGGCGCGAGGGCCGTCGGTTGCAGTCGCTCGGGCTGCAATTCCGGCTCCGGCTGCGTGGCGGCGCCGCTGGGCGAAACTTCAGCTCCACAATTCGAGCAGAACTTCGACGTCGCTTCGAGGCCACACTTAGGGCAATTCATCGATCTTCCATCTCCAGTCATGCCATCCCGGTCGCCGCGCCTATACCCGCTAGATCGTGGCGACGACCTTTTCGAATGCCTTCAGGAATTCTGCGGTGTCGTTGTCGTCGAAGATCAGCGGCGGTTGAATGCGCAGTACGTTGCCGAAGCGTCCGCCTTTACCGATCAGAACCTTGCGCTTGCGCATCTCTTCGAG
>PLDY01000014.1 GCA_003136895.1 Candidatus Erabacter solicola
TCGATCAGATGGCCCTTGAAGATATCACCGGTCATGTGCTTGGTGGGCGGCATGTACTTCAGCGGCGCGTCCGGGAACAGCTCGCGCACCAGCAGCGCGTGCGCGAGCTCGAGCAGGAACGAGTCGGGCACCTCAGGGTTGATCTCGAACGCGTGCCCGAGGCCCAGCTGCCCGTCGGCCAGCCCTGCCTCCTTGCCGAAGTACTCGTTCAGCAGCTGGCTGACGATCACCGTGTGCGCGGCATCGACCGCGTCCGCGGTGGTCAGGTAGTTGTCCTCGCCGGTGTTGATGATGATCCCGCTGCGGGCGTTGAGCTGGCGCGAAAAGTGCTGGTCGACGAACGTGCGCTGCATGTTGATGTCGCGGAACAGGATGCCGTACATCGAATCGTTGAGCAACATGTCGAGCCGCTCGAGCGCGGCCAGCGCCGCGATCTCAGGCATGCACAGACCGCTCGCGTAGTTGGTCAGCATCACGTAGCGGCCCAAACGCTCCGAAACTTCGTCGAGGGCTTCGCGCATGATGCGAAAGTTTGCTTGCGTGGCGTAGGTGCCGCCGAAGCCCTCGGTCGTCGCGCCCTCCGGCACGAAATCGAGCAGCGACTGGCCGGTCGAACGAATGACCGCGATGATCTGCGCGCCGGCCTCGGCCGCCGCGACCGCGGCGCCGCGGTCTTCATAGATATCGCCGCTGGCCACGATCACGTAGAGCAACGGCGGGGGCGCTTGCGGCAGGCGTCCGAGCAGCGCCTTCCGTTCGTCACGCCGCGCGTCGATGCAACGCATGGCGTCCCGCACGTGCGGTTCAAGTGCGGCGCGAGCCGCTTCCGCGGGAACCCGCTCGAAGGCATCGGGCGCCAAGAGCAGCGCTTCGGCCGCTGCGCGCGATGGTTCGAGCCCGAGTTCGGCGACCGCGGCGCCGAGCGCGAGTGCCGCGCCGCGCCGCAGGGTTCCGGCGGCTAGGCGTTCGACGAACACGTTCGCGCGCGGGGCTGCCCCCTCGCCGGTCCCGGCCACGCCCAGCAAGCGCAAGGCGGCTCGCTCGACCGAGACGGTCGAGTGGCTTCGGATGAACGCGCTGACCGGGTCGACGATCGCCGCGGCCAGGCGGCGCGACTCGGCGACGACCCCGGAATCGATCCGCAGGTGCATGCGCGGAAATGCTTTCCCCGGCATATGGGGGCACCCTGTAACCTTTCCCCAGGCACCCGGTATGTGGCCGATAAGGAAGAATTTGAGGAGGATGACGATCGTAGAGCAGACCGACGAGGAGTTGGTCAAGCTCGTCCTCGGTGGCGACCGCGAAAGCTTCGCCGCTTTGGTCGACCGTTACAAGCGAGGCATTACGAACTTCATCGGCGCCGCAGTGCGCAGTCCGTCCGACGTAGCCGACCTGTCGCAGGAGACTTTTCTGCGCGCTTACGCTCACCTCGGGACGTTCAACCCAAGCCTCGGCCGCTTCTCGACGTGGATCTACCACATCGCTCGCAACGTCGTGCGCACGTTCCTCGGAAAATCGCTGCGCCGGCCGCAGACCCAAGAGCTCGGCGAAGACCGCACGCTCGAAAACTCGCTGGCCGATACATCGCGCGACTGCGATCCGTCGGGCGGCGCGCTGCGCACCGAGGCCCAGAGCGACGTCCGGGCGGCGCTCGCCGAGTTGCCCGAACGGACGCGCACCGTTCTCGCGTTGCGCTACTACGACAATTTGGAATACCAAGCGATCGCCGAGACGATGGGTCTTTCGCTCGGCAACGTCAAGACGCTGATCCATCGCGGCAAACTCGCGCTGGCGCAGAAGATGCGCGATCGCGAAGCCGGTGCCATCGAATCGCTCTCCGTAAAACGTTCTACCATTCCGGGAGTCCCGCGTGAACTGCTCGTCTTTTGAATCTCTGCTCGACGAGTTCGTCGACGGCGCGCTCGCGCCGCGGGATCGCGCGCTCGTCGCCGCCCACATTCCAGGTTGCGCGAACTGCTCGTCGCTCCTCGAAGAACTGCGCGTCATCGACGCGCTCCTGCTCGGGCCGCGCAAGCTGGAACCGGCGCCGAACTTTACGTTCAAAGTCATGGCCGACGTGCGCACTACGCCGCGTCCGCACGTCCACCGCATTGCGGGTCTCGCGGTGATCGGAACGTATCTGGCCTTCGCCTGGATCGCAATCGGTCTGTTCTTCTTCTTCGGTGGGGCGACCGCACACGCGGCCTGGCTCGCGCTGCAAGCGACGGGCGGCCATGCCGGAGACGCCTTCGGCGCGCTCTCGACGGCGACCGCACGGCTCTTCGGTCCGAACACGTTCCGGATCACGGCCGCAATGAGCGTCTTACTCCTGGTCGATATCGTGCTTGCGATCCTGGTCGCCGCGTTCGTCTACTTCACGCGCGGCCGGCGTGCCGCGCAGACGCCGGAACTGGGCTGATGGAACGTACCGCTCGAATCTCGCGGGCGCTCGGGGCGCTGGCCGTCCTGTTCTTGCTCGGTTTCGGTATCGCATCGGCGCGCACGTACAATAAGGGCCTAACGGTCTGGTTCGACGATCAGACGATCGGCGCGGGCGATGAAGTCCGCGGCGATGTCGAGATCATCTACGGGACGCTGAACTGCAACACGGGCGCCGTCATCGACGGCAACGTGCGCACCTTCTTCGGCGACTTCACGCAACTCGACGGCTGCCGCGTCGGCGGCCGCGTGATCAACGCCTTCGACGGCGAGGACTGGAGCGTCGCGCCGTTCGTCCCGCACGGCNNTGCGCGTACGGGTCGCACTCGATCGGGTCGAGCAACACCCCGGTCTTTCCGGTGCGACCGGAGCGATCGCCGTCGTCGCCATCCTTCCGATCTTCGTGCTGCTGTTGCTGAGCATCATCGGCATCCCGCTGATCGTGCTCGAGTTCGCGGCGCTCTTCGCCGGACTCTGGATCGGTCAGGCCGCGGTCGCGATGCTGGTCGGACGCCGGCTCTACGAGTTGATCCGGCCGCAGACCACGCCGTCGCCGCNNGGCGGCGGCGTGCCGATGACGACCCGGCCGGCGTAACCGAGGTCAGCGCGACCCGAGCGCGAATGCCAAGCCCGCATATTTTCTTGGAGGGGCGCATGGCTTTCGTCGTCACAGGTCTATCGCAGAGTGAAGATCTCGGTCCGCTCAGCGCGTCGTTGCGCGCGGCAGGTTTGCCAACCGACGCATTGCAGTCCGTCGGGCCGGACGACTCGACCGATAACCTGTCGGATAGCGCCCTGGTCGAAGCCGACATCCTCACCTCGGATACGGGCAACCGCGTTCCTGGCATCAACGAAGGCGAAGCGTCGCGAACGTTCTTTCGCAACGAGAGCCTGGTCGATCGACTCGGCGATTTCGGCATCCCCGAAAACGAACTGGACAACTACCTCGAGGCCGTCGAACGCGGCAAGACCGTCGTCGCCTACTTCGCCAACGCCGATAACGCCGATAAGGTCAGCGCGGCGTTCTCCAGTGCCAGTCTGGCCAACGTTCGCACGTTCTAGCTTCGGTTAGAGCGCTCGGGCGCGCAGGGGGTGATCTTCTGGAAGGTCGCCGCAGCGCGCGCAGACGGACGCGCCCTCGTCGATTCGTCCGCCGCAGCGACAGACCCAGCCGATCCTGCGCGCCGGCGTTCCGGCAACGAGTGCGTACGGCGACACATCGCGCGTGACGACCGCGCCCGCACCGACCATCGCCCAGCGCCCGATACGAACGCCGGGTAAGATCGTACTGTTGGCGCCGATCGCGGCGCCTTCTTCAACGGTCGTCGAACCGACTTCCCAATCGCCGTCGCGCAACGGAACGAAATCGGGACGCGTGGCGCGCGGACGCAGGTCGTTGCTGAAGACCACGTGCGGGCCGACGAAGACGCCGCGGCCCAGCGTCGTTCCATGATAGACGCACGCATAGTTCTGGAGTTTGCAGTCGTCACCGATCGCGACGCCGGTATCGACGAAGACGCCCTTGCCGACGATGCAGCGCGCACCGATCGAGGCCTGGGCGCGCACGTGCGCGTCGTGCCAAATTTTGGTCTGCGAACCGAGCGTGGCGCCCGCTTCGACCAGCGCCGTCGAGTGAACGAACGAATCCGGCGGAAAAGGCGTCACGCCGTGCGCTCGCGCGCGACGCTCGCGAGAATGCTTTCGGTCGCTTCTTCGGCCAGGCGTAGCGAAGCCAGCGCGATGCGCGGATCGGGGAGCGGCTCGCCGCGCACGCCGGCCAAGAACGCTTCGAGTTCGCGCGCCAGCGGTTCGCGTTTCGCCACGGGCAACGGAATCATCGTGCCCTCGCGGTATTGTTCGACCAACGCCTCGTAGGTCGCCGTCGGCGCGAAGCTGCGGCCCGGTGCGAACCACGCTTCCTGCGTGATGTAGTCGACGCGGCAGTACCCACGCGTACCGGTAATCGAGAGTTCGCGGACCTTGACCGGTGTCACCCAATTGGCCTCGATCGTGACGACGCAGCCGCCCGCATCGAGCAAGATCGTCGCGTAGTCGAGACGGTCGTCGAGCAGCGCCATACCGCCGCGCGCGGCGACGAGGTGGACCCGCCGAGCGCCCGTGATGAAGGCGACGATATCGATGTCGTGCACGCCGATATCGATCAGCACGTTGGCGTCGCGGATGCGCGGCGGCAGAACGCCGACGCGGCGGGCCGTCATGCTGATCAGTTCGCCTAAGTTTCCGGCGGCAATGAAATCGCGCAAAGCGATCATCGCCGGGTTGTAGCGCTCGACGTAGCCGATCATGAGCGGCAGCTTCGCCGCTTCGGCAAGATCGATAATGCGTTTGGCCGCCGGCAGCGAATGCGCCAGCGGCTTCTCGATCAAGAGTGCGCAGCGCGCGGCGATCAGCGGTATCGCGGCCGTTTCGTGTTGCGTCGTCGGCACGGCGACGATCGCCGCGTGCAAATCGAGTTCGGCCAGCGCGCGCACCGAGTCGACGACGGGATAACCGAGCGCGGCAGCCTGGGCGCGCATCGCCGGCGACGTATCGGCGACGGCGACCAGTTCCACGCCGGGCATCGTCGTCAAATTGCGGGCGTGATTGCGTCCGATCGCGCCGAAGCCGGCGACGCCGACGCGCAGCGACATACTTACCCCACCCGCTTCGCGCCGCTTGCGGCTCGCAACGCGTGGACGACGCGCTCGAGTTGCATGCGTTCGAGCCGCGGATGGATCGGCAGCGCGAGGATCTGGCGCGAGACGCGCTCGGCCACCGGAAAGTCTCCCGGTCCGTAGCCGAGCGGCGCGAACAGCGGGTGCAGGTGGAGCGGTTTCGGGTAGTAGATGCCGCTCGCGATGCCGGCGGCGGTAAGTGCGGCGCGCACCGCGTCGCGACCGGCGCCGTTCGCCGTATGCTCCGGGTCGATGAGAATCGAGTACTGGTGGTAGACGTGCATCGAGCCCGGCGGCACGAACGGCGGCGTCAGACCGGGAATTGAAGCGAGCTCCGCGTCGTAGAACGCGGCGTTCGCGCGACGCTTGCGCGTAATCTCGTTCAACCGCGTCATCTGCACGCGGCCGATCGCAGCGGCCAGATCGGTCATGCGATAGTTGTAACCGAGCGTCAGGTACTCGTACTGGGCACCCTGTCCGTGATGACGAAAACGGCGCGCGGCCTCGGCCAGTTTGGCATCGCCCGTCACGAACATCCCGCCTTCGCCGGTCGTGACGTTCTTGGTCGCGTAAAATGAAAAGGCAGCGGCATCGGCGAGCGTTCCCGCGCGTTCGCCCGCGCGCGATGCGCCGATCGCTTGCGCGGCGTCTTCGAAGACGGCGATTCCGCGCGCGCGTAGCGTGTCAACGCCGGCGCTCGCAAAGGGAAGACCGAAGAGGTCCACAAGAATCGCCGCCCGCACGCGGCTGCCGGCCGCGGCCAGCGCGCTCTCGGGTTCGAGGTTGAACGTCCGCGGGTCGATGTCGGCCAAGCGCGGGCGGGCGCCCTGCATCAGGATCGGCGTCGCGCCGGCGGCAAACGTGAAGGGGCTCGTGAGCACATCGTCGCCGGGGCCGATCCCGAGCGCGGCAAGACCGGCATGCAGCGCCGCCGTTCCGGAATTCATGGCAACCGCATGAGTGATCCCGGTCACGTCCGCAAACTCCGACTCGAACGCGGCGACCTCGGGTCCCTGTGCCAGTTGTCCCGTGCGCATGACGCGTTCGACCGCGGCAATCTCCTCCTCGCCGATCAGCGGATCGACGAGACTGACGGTCGGGGCGACCTCGATGGTCGACAAGCGGTAGCCTCCCAGGCAAAATACCTCTCCACGGCTCGCGCCGAGAGGTCGTGTTTCTACGCCTTACTAATCGGTCGCGGAAGCCTCTGAGGTTAGTATGAACGTCGTTTCGATCGTCGGCGCCCGGCCCGAATTCGTCCAGGTCGCCGTGCTCTCACGTGCCCTGCGCCGAGACCACACCGAGATTCTGATTCACACCGGCCAGCACTACGACGTGGCGATGTCGGAGCGTTTCTTCGAGCAGCTCGGCATCGCGCAGCCTGACCTCGATCTAGGCGTCGGGGGCATTTCGACGAGCGCCCAAGTTGGCGAGATGCTGCGCAAGCTCGCGGGCGTCATCGAACCGCTCGACGCGGACCTCGTCATCGTGCGCGGCGATACGAACAGCACCCTGGCCGGCGGTCTGGTCGCAAAGCATCTGCTGCTGCCGCTGGTTCATGTCGAAGCGGGGATGCGCTCGCACGATCGCACGATGCCTGAGGAGATCAATCGCGTTACGGTCGATCATCTCGCCGATCTCAACCTGACGACCGATGCGGCGGCCGTCGCGCGCCTTGCGGCCGAAGGCATCACGGGCGGCGTGCACGTTTGCGGCGACGTGATGTACGACGCGTACCTCGAAGCGCGCGCGCGGCCCGAGCCGATGCTCCCGGCGCCGGTCGCCGAGGCAGTGCGGACGCCGTTCGATCTGCTGACCGTGCATCGTTCCGAGAACGTCGACGACCGCGTACGCCTGCGCGCGATTCTCGACGCGTTCGCCGCCGCGCCGCGCCCGGTTCTCTTTCCGATTCATCCGCGCACGCGGCTGCGGCTCGGCGAGTTCGGCCTCGAACTCCCCGCCGAGATCGTCGCGCTCGAACCGCTCGGGTACCTCGAGATGTTAACCCTTGAAGCGCGCGCGCGCACGATTTTCACCGATTCGGGCGGCGTGCAGCGCGAGGCGTACTTTGCCGGAGTACCGTGCGTGACGCTACGCGATCGGACCGAGTGGACGAATACGGTCGACGCGGGCTGGAATCATCTGGCGGGCGCGTCGACCGAGGCGATCCGGCAGTACGTTTACGGAACGCTTGCGCCGCCCCCCGACCGGCCACCGCTCTTCGGCGACGGCGACGCGGCCGAACGCATTCTCGCCGTTCTCGAGAGCGATGAGACGCGCGGCATCGTCGCCGAAGCGCGGAAGGTGCGAGCGGCGCGCCGCTAGCCTCGCGCTGCGGCCGGCGGCGTCCAGACGCGGTAGAGCGTCGTCACGAGCGCGCATGCGTTGGCGGCGATCAACGTTCCGATGACGCGTTGCGGCGTATCGTGAAAGAACGCGAGCGCCACCAATTCGAGGATCGCGATCGCGGCCAGCGGCGCGACGAAGTCGAAACGATGAATGCCGAGCTTGAAGAGCACGGCGGTATTGAGCGCGGCCAGTAGCGTCGCGGCCACGCCGTACGAGAACAGCAACGGAGCCGCCCCGGCGAATGCACCGCCCGCCAGCACCGTTACGATGAGCGTCGGAATGCTGGCGAACAGAAACAGGCCGCACCCAGCGAGGAATCCGACCATCGCTAACGCTTGCAGTAAGACCGGCAACACCGGTTTGCCCCCCATCGCCAAAGTGACGGCGCGCGGCAACAGTACGGCCGGCACGAAGCTGACCAAGTAAAAGAGCATCTTGCCGGCGAGCGCCGTGGCCCCGTACAAACCGGCCGTCTGCGCGTCGAAGGCATGTTTCACAATGATGACGTCGACGAAGCTCAGGCTCGTGACGCAGAAGAGCGCGACCGCGACGTTGGCGCTGGTACGCGCCAAGCGAGCGTAATCGAGGTGCAGCGAGCAAGCGCCGACGCCGCGATAGCGCAACCAGAGTACCGCGCCGGTGTAGGCGAATGCAACGACGCTGCCGATCAGCCATGCCTCGAGCGCGCCAGCGAGGCCCCAGCCGAGTGCCGTCAAGCCGATCGCCAGCGCGACCTTGACCGCGGCTTCGATGACCGCCGAGATCGCGAAGGCGCGAAAGTCTTCAACCCCTTGCAAGATCCCGCGCAGCGCGGGCAGCACGAAGTTGAGCGCCAGGATCGAGATCGCGAGCGCGATCGCAGCGGTATCGGAGACGTGCAAGAATGCTGAGATCAGCGGCGTTGCGATGGCGCAGGCGAGCGCGACGACGAGTGCGATCGCACTCAACCCGACGGCCACGCGCAGGGTCAGCGCGCGCAGACGCATCAGGTCGCCGAGCGCGCGGAATTCGGCGGCGTACTT
>PLDY01000059.1 GCA_003136895.1 Candidatus Erabacter solicola
CGGAGAGCAGGCGATCGGGTCCGAGACCCCAGCGCTCGAGCGTCCCGGGGCGAAAGTTTTCAATGAAGATATCGAATGCCGGCAACCAGCGCAGCAACAATTCTTGCGCTTCGGGTGCATGCAAGTCGATGGCAACGCTGCGCTTGTTGCGCGCCAGCGATTTCCAATACAGGCCTTGGCCCTTGTGTTGTGCGCCGTAATGCCGCGACGTGTCGCCGGCGCCCGGCCGCTCCAACTTGACGACCTCGGCGCCAAAATCGGCGAGCGTCGCAGCCGTCAGCGGCGCCGCGATCATTGTCGAGCAGTCGAGTACGCGCACGCCCGCGAGGGGGCCACGTCCTTCCATCTCAAGCGAGTACGACGCGCAACGTCGCGACATCCTCGGGACGGGTGGGAAATCGCCCAAGATTCGAGCAAGGGAGAACGCGTGAAGCCAATCGATCGGCCGCGCATCGTGATCGCAACGCTCGTATCCTCGGCGGTCGTCGAACAGTTGGCAGCGCGCGCTGAGATAGTCAACGTCGCGGACCGGCCGCGCGGCGAATTGTTCGAAGCGCTGGCCACGGCTACGGGACTCCTCGTCAACTCGGGCGTTCGCGTCGATGCCGAACTTATCGCGGCGGCACCGAGGCTGCGCATCGTCGCAACGGTTTCGGTCGGATACGACAATATCGATATCGAAGCGCTCGCGCGGCGTGACATTTTGCTCAGCAACACGCGCGGCTCGCTGATCGAAACCGTTGCCGACCTCGCGTTTGGTCTCGTGATCGTCGCGACGCGCCGTCTCGGGCCAGCGCTCGCTTGGGTTCGCAGCGGAGCTTGGACGAGCAAGGCCGCGCCGTTCGGACACGATCTCAAAGGCGCAACCCTCGGCATCGTCGGCTTTGGAGCGATCGGAGTTGCGCTCGCACGGCGCGCGCACGTCAGTGGCATGCGCGTTATCTATTCGAACCGGCGTCAACGCACAGACGGTGCCGTAACCGGCGCATCGTACCGCACGTTCGAGGCCCTGCTGGGCGAAGCCGACTGCGTCGTCGCGCTCGTGCCGTTGACGAGCGAAACGCGCGGGTTATTCGGCGACGCCGCCTTCGAGAGAATGAAGCCAGGAGCGACGCTCGTCAACGTTGCCCGCGGCGCCGTCGTCGACACGAACGCATTGGTACGCGCGCTCGACGCCGGCCGCATCGCGGGGGCGGCGCTCGACGTCACCGATCCGCAACCGCTTCCGAGCGATCACCCGCTCGCGCTACGCGACGACGTCGTGATCACACCGCACATGGGCAGCGCGACGACCGAAACGCGCGAGCGCATGGCATTCCTCGCCGCGCAAAATCTGCTAGCATGGCTCGACGGAAAGCCGTTACCGACGCCCGTTGATATTGCAGCCGGCTAGGTGGCGCGGCCCGGTCCGAGCTAGCGTTCGATCGCGTTCTCGAAACCGTTCCTGAGAGAATCGCGCGCGGTGTGGCGGCCGCCGGCCGATAACCAAGAGGTGAGCACCCCCGCCCACCGTCTGCGGCGCCTGGTGGTGGCGTCGGCCATTGTCGCTGTCGCCGCGCTTCTTCTCGCGCGCCCGGAGACGCGCCCCTCGGCCCTGCTGCGTGACTTCAACGCCTTCTACTGCGCCGGAGCGGCGATCGACCGCGGCGCCGACGCCTATCGGGCGGAGCCGCTGGGCGCTTGCGAGCGCACGCCGCGCCCCGCCGCATTTGGCCAAGGGATGGCCAATCTGGCGATGCCGGCGCCATTGCCGCCGTACGCCCTGGCCCCCTTCGCGCTGTTGGCCCGCCTGCCATACGGACCGGCCGCGACGCTGTGGGCCCTCATCTTACTTGCAGCATTCACGCTGACCGTCGGCGCGATGCAGCGCCTTACCGGGCTGCCGCTCCCCGCCGTCATCGCCGCGTTCGCGCTCGTCGACGGTTTCGCGAGTATCGCGCTCGGCCAAGTCGCACCGTTTGCGATCGCCGCCGTCGCATTCGCCGCACTGCTGACCGAGCAGGGCCGCGATCGGGCGGCCGCTTGGGTAACGGCGATCGCAATGATCGAGCCGCACGTCGGACTGCCGGCCGCGCTTGCGCTCTTCGTTTGGCGCCCGCAGACGCGGTTGCCGCTGGCGCTCGCGGGGGCGTTCTGCATCGGGCTCTCACTCGCGCTCACCGGCCTCGCCAACAATCTCGAATATGTGCGCGCGGTGTTGCCGGCGCACGCAGTCTCGGAGATCGTCAACGCGAAGCAATTCAGTCTCACCTATATCCTGCACCGCTTCGGTCTCTCCGACGCGAGCGCGCTGCGCGCCGGCAACCTCTCGTATCTCGCGATGCTCGCGCTCGGAATTGCAGTCGCCCCGATCGTCGCGCGCCGCTCGTCGAGCTCCGGACTGATCGTCGCGTTCCCCGTCGCCGCCGCGCTCTTCGGCGGACCGTTCGCGCACATCGTGCAGATGGCGGCCGCGTTGCCCGCCGCGCTGCTGCTCTATGCGCGCGTGCCGGCACTTCGCAGCACGCTCGGAATCGCCATCGCAATGCTTGCCGTTCCGTGGGTGCAATTTTCGACGCTCGGTACGCTCTTTCCGATTTTGGCCGCGCTCACTACGGCTGCGATCGTAGCGTACCTGGTCGATCGCCGGCCCCTTGCCGTTGCCGGCGCCGCACTCTTGAGTCTGCTCTTCCTCGCAGCCGCAAACGGGCTCGTGACCCAGTTGGTCCCCGATCCGGCGCGGCTCCTCGCGGCGCAGTACGATCCGCGTGCGCTCGCGGAGGCGAGTTGGGGACTCTACGTCCGCACCGTTGGAACGTGGAATGTCGCCGCGTTCGACCTGGCAAGATTGCCCACTTGGCTTGGGATCGCGGCCGTTGCCTGCGCGGGGTTCATTCTTGCGCTGCGAACGGAACTTCACACAAACTTAGCGCGTTCCTGAGATGGGAAGGCCCTCTAGGGGCGAAAACACACCAGTCAGTCCGGCTACCAAGCCGGCTGAATTTGGATGCGCAATAAGCGACGCGGTCAGACTGCGGAGCATTCGTGCGATTGACGAAGCGTCGACCTCACAAGGAACCTACGAACCTGTCTAACTTACCTGAGCGAAATGCCCTACTGGAAATACGTCTCGCTATCTGCGCGGCCTTGGTATTGATCTTTGTCTGCTACACGGCGAGCCCACGAGCGCAGACCCTCCGCGCGGTGTCCGCAACGAAAACCCACGCCGCGCGTGAAGCGTACGTTCGCCGCCTTCCGATTCCGGATTCCGAAGGCGTGATCGGCGCTCCGGATGACGGCATCGTGGCGCTCCCGTCACGGCATGCCGATGCGGGCCTCAAGCACTCGAACCTAAACTAGGACAAGACGTTCGCGGTGTTTTGTAGCGAATTCGTGGACTTGTTATGGAGTAAATTGAGCGCGCCCACCGCCGCGACGGCGACAAGCGCAATGATCAGGGCGTATTCAACCAGGCCCTGTCCGCTCTCGTCACCGAGGAATCCGTCTTTCATGTTTCACTTGTCGGCTTCCCGAGGCCGATTTTGAACGTGGCGACCCGCTGAAGGGCTAGCTTCGGCGCCCTAGTGACCTGGCTCACTACGGGTTAAGGCTCTTACTTCGGCTGGCTCCAGAGCGCCTTGCCGGCGGAGTCGCGGACGTCCATCCCGGCTCGCCCGCCGGTATAGGCACCCATCACGAGCCGAGTCGCGCCGCCGTTATCGTTCATCCCGAGGTAGGGCATGCCGTCGTCGGTCGATAGGTATGCGCGAACCTTGGCGTCCGAGCCATAGAGCGCGAACTCCGGCAGGCCGCTGCTGCCGTGGAAGAGCGCCAGCCGCCGCACCTCGGCTGCATCGAAAATGAGGAATTCGCCGTTCCCGCTATCGCCGGCCAGGAAGACCTCGGCACGACGTTTGCCGGCCGCATCGAAGTCGCGCAAGATCGGGTTGCCGGCAAGCAGATACATCGATTCGCGCAAACGACCGGCCGAATCGGAGAGATCGAGCGACGGCTTTCCGCTCGAGTCCATGCCGGCGAAGAGTAGCTCGCGGGAGTGATCGCGCACGGTCAGTCCCCGAGAATCGAGGGTTGCGCTGCTCGTCGAACTCGTGATGATGACCGGGCCCGAAGAGGTCGGGGCGGGCGCCTGCCCCGTCGCCATCAAGAGCGCGAGCAAACCGATTGCGATCGCCCGCTCGCGGCGAGCAACATTTTCGAGCCGCGCGATGCGGTCGCTCAGTAGGCCGTCCACTACGGCGCCTTCCAAAGAACGGTGTCGGCGGCGTTGCGGATATCCATGCCGATCGAACCATCCTTGTAACCGCCCGCAGTTATGCGCGTCGCGCCGGTAGCGTCCTTCATTACCAGATGCGGCGAAACGTCGTCGGTCGAAAAGTCCGCGCGCAGTTTTTCGTCGCTGCCGTACAGCGCCAGTTGAGGGTCGCCGCTCGCCGTGCGGAAGAGCGCGAGCCGAAGCTTCTCGTTCTGGTCGCTCAGCAGCAGTTGACCATCGTTCGCCGAGTTGAGACTCATCTCGAGGCGCCGCTTGCCGACGCTGTCGAATTGACGAAATTCGGGAGTATCGTTGAGCAAATACATCGACTGGCGCAGCCGTCCCGACGCGTCACTCTGATCGAGCGATGGGCGGCCGCCCGAATCGACTCCGACGAAGGTACGCTCCTTCCCAGCCGCATCGACGATAGTCAATCCGGTGGAACTGAGCGTCGCGCTCGCGCCCGATGCATCACGAACGATCAGTGGCGACGAGTAGGTCGTCGCTAACGTGGCCGGACCGGAGGTTTGGGCCGTCGCAAAGACGATCAGCACGACGGCGAGAGCCAGTACGCGGTTGCGTTTGATCGACGACTCGAGACGGCCGACGCGAGCGACGAGATCCGTGGAAGGGGAAGAATCCATGATAAGCTCCCTGGGCGCCGCAAGCGGGCGCAACTCGCCCGCGCTCTTCTTTCGCGGCGCGTCAAGCTCCCGTATGAGATGGGCGCGGGGAGAGAAAGGCTCGGGCTTTGGCGAAAACCCAAGAGTCATCCACGCCGACGTGGCTCAGCGGCGACAGCACTCGATTTGTAATCGAGTTTCCGAAAGGACACGTGGGTTCGAGTCCCACCGTCGGCTCCAACGCTCGGGCGCCTCTCGCGACCGCCCCGTTCACGACGCAAAAGGTCGGTCGCGAGACAGGGCGAACACCGCGACGCGGCAATGTGATCAACCTGGGTAGGTGGTCGAGTGGTTAAAGGCACCGGGCTGTAAACCCGGCGCGCGAAAGCGCTACGCTGGTTCGAATCCAGCCCTGCCCACCAAAAAGGTCGCGGGCGTTGCATAGTGGTAATGCCTCTGCCTTCCAAGCAGAAGTCGCGAGTTCGATTCTCGCCGCCCGCTCCAAAAAACCCGCCCTTGTAGCTCAGTGGTAGAGCGCATCCATGGTAAGGATGAGGTCCTGGGTTCAATCCCCAGCGAGGGCTCCAGAATCCGAAGGGGACGCCGTTTCCGGCGCCCCCTTTATCGTTGTGCTCGTCTCCGGCTCGCTGCTACGGCAGCTCGATTTCGGCGAGGTTCTTTTCGATCTTGCGTTTGACGCGTTGCAGCGCGTTGTCGATCGACTTCACATGCCGGTTCAGATCGCGCGCCATCTCCTGATAGCTCTTGCCTTCGAGATACGAGAGCAGCACCTGCGATTCGAGATCCGAAAGATTCTCTTGAATGCGCTCTTTGATATCCTCGGAGACTTCTTGGTTGATGACTAGCTCTTCGGGATCCGACGTCTTCTGCGAGGCCATCACGTCGAGCAGCGTGCGCTCGCTATCCTCGTCGTAGATCGGCTTGTTCAGCGAGATGTACTGNNGAAAGCTTGTCGGCTTTGAAGTCGCGGACGGCTTTGTAGAGCCCGATCATCCCTTCTTGGATGATATCCTCGCGATCGGCGCCGATCAGGAAGTAACTCTTGGCCTTGATCCGGACGAAGTTCTTGTATTTGTTGAGGAGAAACTCCATCGCCAGGTTATCGCCGGCCTTAGCGGCAGAAACCAGATCCTCGTCGGCGCGCTCGTGATACTCGAGCGGCTCGGTCGCGCTTTGCGCAACCCCCATATTTCGTTCTCCTAGGGCACGATAAGGCCGAAATCGCGAGCCGGGGCCCGTCGAGCCGACCTCATCCGTCTAATTATAGGAGGGTCCTGCAAGAGCGTCAAGGCAAACCAAGCCCGTTTGCTCTCGGCCTTAGGGCCTAGGGGAGCCCTCGCTGCCGCCGGACCTCGTAGAGCAGCACCCCGGCCGCGACCGAGGCGTTGAGCGAGCCGATCTGCCCGTAGAGCGGGATTCGGACCAGAAAATCACACTCTTTGTGCACGACTTGGGAGATGCCGTGACCCTCGGCCCCTATCACTAGGGCCAGGTCGCGCCGAAAATCAGCCGCCGTGTAGGCCTGCGCCTCGTCCGAAAAGGCCGCCCCGGCGACCCAGACGCCGGCTTTTTTCATGGCCCGGAGCGCTCCGGCGACGTTCGAGACCCGGGCGATCGGGATGTGAGCGGTCGCCCCGGCCGCCGCCTTCCGGACCGTGGCGTTGACCCCGGCCGCGCGGCGCTCCGGCATGACGACGGCGGTCGCGCCGGCGCATTCAGCCGAGCGGATGATGGCGCCGGCGTTGTGCGGATCGGTGATGTGATCGAGTACGACGAGCAATTTTCCGGCGGGACCGGCGGGCAGCGCGAGTGCTTCCTCGAGCGTGATGTAATCGAAGGGCGAACCGAAGGCGATGACGCTCTGGTGCGCCCGGTACGGAAACTGTGAGAAAAACGTGCGACTCTCGAAGCGGAGCGTGACGCCTGCCTCCTTGGCCTGGTCGAGCACCTTGCGTAGCGCCGGGTCGCGTTTGCGCTCGTCGCCGATGTGAACGCGGCGCAAGACTTCCTTCGCATTCAGCGCTTCTTCTACGGCGTGCACGCCGTAGATCACGTCGTCGAGATCGATTGCTTCCTTACGCGGTGGCGAACGATCCGATCTCAGCCGGCGACGGTCCACGCGGCTCCATCTTTCTGATCGGTTAGCTCGATGCCGTGCGCGCCGAGCGCCGTGCGCAAGCGATCGGCGAGTCCGAAATCCTTAGCGGCTTTGGCGCGCATCCGCGCTTCGACGACCGCGTTCACGGCGGCGGTAGTATCGCCATCAAAGCGAACCAGATCGCCCAGGTCTTGACGCAGTAATTCGGTCAGGTTGCCCGGTAAACGGTCGCCCGCATCGGCCGGAGCGGCTATCGTGAACGTCTTCGTATCGATGTTGACCGAGATCCGGGCGAGCGCGACCTCGCTGCTGCGCTGCGTTCGTTCCGCGGGCGAGATGCCGAGCATCGTCATCGCCTCGTGCATGAACGCGGCCGCCGGCGATGCCATGCCGCCCGCGATGGTTTCGGCGAGCGCGGCGGAGAGATCGAACAATACCGAAACCGCGCCTGAGGTGTTCATGTCGTCATCGAGCGCCGCGTAGTAGCGTGTTGTAAAGTTCGCTAACGCGCCGCCGGAGGGTGCCGAATCACTTGGGGCGCCCGCGGGCGCCCGGCGCAGCGCGTCGTAGGCCGATTGCAGGCGCCGCAAGCCGGTCGTGGCGCCCTCGATCGATTCCTCGGTGAAGTTCATCGGTTTGCGATAGCCGGTCTGCAAGAAGAGCAGACGGATCGCTTGCGGGTCGTGCCGGTCGAGCAGCTGGGAGAGCGGTTCGAAGTTGCCGAGCGACTTCGACATCTTGTGACCGTCGAATTGTAAGAGGCCGCCGTGCAGCCAGAAGTTCGACATCGGCGGCGTGGGCATCAGCGATTCGCTCTGTGCGATTTCGTTCTCGTGATGCGGGAAGACCAGATCGTATCCGCCGCCGTGGATATCGAACGGTTCGCCAAGCAGCGCCCGTGACATCGCCGAGCACTCGATGTGCCAGCCCGGCCGGCCCGCGCCCCACGGCGAGGGCCACGAGGGTTCGCCCGGCTTGACGAACTTCCATAGAGCGAAGTCCAGCGGATCGTCCTTCTTCTCGTCGGGCGCGACACGTGCGCCGATCATCAACTCGTCGACGTTCCGCCCCGAGAGCGCACCGTAGCGCGCGAACGACTTGACCCGAAAATAGACGCCGTCGCCGACGACATAGGCGTGGCCGGTCGCAATCAGCTGCTCGATCATGGTAATGATCTGCGGTACGAAATGCGTCGCGCGCGGTTCGTGATCCGGCTCTAAAACGTGCAGGCGGCTCATCGAGCGCTTGAACGAGGCAAAGTACCCCTCGACGATCTCTTTCCAATCGCGCCCGGTTTCGCGAGCCGCGTCGATGCTGCGATCGTCGATATCGGTGACGTTCTGAACGAACGTGACCCGATAGCCGCGCCCAACCAAATAGCGGCGCAGCACGTCGAAGAACATGAACGAGCGCGCGTGGCCCAGGTGTGCTTCAGCCGATGGGGTTAGGCCGCAGACGTAGATGCGCACACCGTCGGGACGCAACGGTTCGAAAGCTTCTACCGTTCGGGTTCGAGTATTGTAGAGCCGCAGCGTGTGGGCGCGCTGCGGCTCAGATCGCGACATCGTCGTAACCGGAACCGGCGATCAGCGCCAAGCGCCGCTCGAGGGCCGCGATGCGCTCGCTCAACTGACGAATCTGCAACGCTTGCGGATCGGGCATGTCGACGCGCGTCGCCGACGGTGCCGAGCGCAACGGTTTGCCATCCTGCAAGACGACGCGTCCCGGAATGCCGACCACGGTCGAGTTGGCGGGAACGTCGCGCACGACGACCGATCCGGCGCCGACCTTCGCGCTATCGCCGATCGTGATCGCGCCGAGCACCGTCGAACCGACCCCGACGCTGACGTTGTTTCCGAGCGTGGGATGCCGCTTGCCGCCGCTCAAACTCGTTCCGCCGAGCGTAACGCCCTGATAGAGCGTGACGTCGTCGCCCGCTTCAACCGTTTCGCCGATCACGACGCCGGAACCGTGATCGATGAAGAACCGCCGGCCCAGGCGCGCTCCCGGATGAATCTCAATTCCGGTCGCAAAGCGCATCACATTTGAAAGAAAACGCGGAACGAGCGGCAGCCCGGTGCCGTGCAACGCGTGAATCATCCGGTGCGCCGCGACCGCATGAAAGCCTGGATATGAAAACAGGACATCCAAAAGGCTGCGCGCGGCCGGATCGCGTCCGATCGGCGCGCGCAGATCCTCGAGAATCGTCGCGAGCAGGTTCACGCCGGCTTCACTCCCGCGATCGGCTCGAACGGCTTCCCGTCGGGCCCGTACTTGATCGGCTCGAGTCCGCGGCCGTGAAGCAGGTGCGAGTTGATCGCGCCGACACGCATCATGATGCGGTCGTGCCCTAGAAGCGGAAAGAGCGCTTCGAGCGGCGCCCCATCGGTTTCCCCAGTCAAGGCCATGCGCACGGCCCAAAGTGCATCGGCCGGTTTCAATCCGAACTCACTCGCCATCTCGGCGAGGTCGTGCTCGAGTGGCAAACCGCGCAGCTCCGGCTGCGAGTCGACGTACTGGCTAACGGTATCGAGAAAAAATAGGACCTGGCGGTTGCGCAATCGCTCGAGGTCGAGCGCGGGCACGAGCGCGGCTTCCGCGCGCAACGCGTGCACGAACGGCAGCGCATCGCCGGCCGTCGCCATACGCGAGCGATACGCATCGACGAAGGTCTCGATCCAACGCAGCGCCGCCGGCGGCGCGGGCGACTCAAGCAGCCCGGCGCGTTGCATCGCTTCGCCGACCAGATCGCAGAGATCGGCACGCGGCGTCGACGGGTCGAGTCGCGTGCTGAAAGGCGGCTGCGAAAGATCGAGTTTCGTCATGCTCCGTTCGAGCGCTCCAGAAGAGCAACGGCATAGGCGGCGATGCCCGTTCCGTCGCCGGTGTACCCCATCCCTTCGCTGCTCTTCGCTTTAACACTCACGTTCGCCGGATCGATGCGCAGTGTCTCGGCCAGTCGCGCCCGAATCGCGGCTAAGTGCGGCGCTAGCCTGGGCGCCTGGACCACGACCGTCACATCGACGTTGCCGATCGCGTACCCGGCTCCCCGCGCGAGTTCGGCGCAGGCGGCGAGCAACTCGAGCGAGTCGGCGTCTTTCCAGCGCGGATCGGTATCGGGGAAATGCACTCCCAAGTCGCCGAGCGCACACGCGCCGAGGATTGCGTCCGCGAGCGCGTGGGCCAACGCGTCGCCGTCCGAGTGCCCGAGCGGTCCGCGTTCGAACGGAATCCGCACACCACCTAGAACGAACGGACGGCCCTCGACAAGCCGATGCGCGTCGAAGCCGTGCCCGACCCGCATGGCACCGCTCATAGCCGGGCGAGCGCGGCGCGCTCGCGTAGGATCGTTTCAGCCAGGTCGCGGTCGCCCGGTTGCGTCACTTTGAAATTCGCCGCACTAGCCGGCACGACGTCGACCCTCAGGCCAATCCGCTCCAAGAGCGCCACATCGTCGGTCGCCTCGGCGCCGTCGCGCTCGGCGGCATCGTGCGCGCGCCGCAGATCTGCGAGCATCGCAAACTGCGGCGTCTGCGCGGCCCAAAGTTCGCTGCGGTCAAGGGTCTGCGAGATCGCGTGCGAGCCACGCGGAACGAGTTTGATCGTGTCGATGACCGGCGTCGCGAGAACGGCACCGCGACCCGCTGCGGTCGCCGCCATGCCGGCCCGTATGTCATTCGCGAGGACGAGCGGTCGCGCGCCGTCGTGGACGAAGACCGCGTCGCACCGTTCGGGAACCGCACGGAGCGCGTTGCGCGTGCTGCCTTGCCGCGTCGCGCCGCCTGCCACGACGCGTGCCGTCAGCCTCGGCGCGTACTCCCGGGCGAGCGATTCCATCGCCGCAATGTGTTCGGACTCGGTTGCGACCACCAGATCGTCGATCTCGGCGAGGCCGTTAAAGAGCGCGAGCGACCATGCGACGAGCGGACGGCCCGCGACCTCGATCAGTTGCTTCGGCTGCCCGAAACGGACCCCGCGCCCTGCCGCCACGACAACCGCGCAAAATCGCAAGGCTTAGACGCCGCCAACTTGCGACGGACGTTTCACCTTTGCGAAGATCATCCGGCCCGCTACCGTCTGCAAGACGCTCGTCACCTGGACGTCGGTCTCCTCACCGATCAAGCGCCGCCCGTTCTCAACGACGATCATCGTGCCGTCGTCGAGATAGCCGACGCCTTGGTGGGTTTCCTTACCGTCGCGCACGATCTGGACGTGCAGCTCCTCGCCCGGCAACACGACCGGTTTGACCGCACCCGCGAGTTCGTTGATGTTCAGCACGACCACGCCTTCAACTTGCGCGACCCGGTTCAAATTGTAGTCGTTCGTCACCAGCTTGGCGTTCCGTTCGCGCGCCAAACGCACCAGCTTGGCATCGACGGCGCCGCCGACATCGTCATAATCGCGCTCGGCGATTTCGAGCGGCGTCGCTTCCTGCAGTTTCGCCAAGATTTCGAGGCCCCGGCGGCCGCGCGTCCGTTTCATCGCATCGAGTGAATCGGCGATCAATTGAAGCTCGCGCAGAACGAAGCGTGGCAAGACGAGCGGACCTTCGAGAAAACCGCTTTGAACGATCTCTAAGATCCGGCCGTCGACGATCACCGAAGTATCGATGACCTTCGGTACGGCCGCAACTCCTTCGAGAGCGGCATCGCCGCCTCCGAATTTCGGAAGCGACTGCTTTGCCCCGACCCGAGCGCCCAAATATGCGGCGAAGATACTGAAGAGAATGTAGAGGACGTTCGCAACGTAGCCGCCGGCACGACCCGTGTTGGTCGCAAACTCGGCGAGCACGCTCTTCACCAAGAATGCGACGACCAAGCCCGCAATCAAGCCGAGGGCGCCGCCCACCAGCTGTCCGGGAGCGAGGCGCTCCATCAGCTCTTCGACCTCGCTGAGTTGCGCCTCGAAGGTCGTCTGCGCGATCGGCGCCAGGAAAGCGCCGATGACCGCGCCGATGATCGGAACGACGATCTTCAGCACGATCGGCCAGAGCTGATTCGCGACGTGCAGCGAGATCAGATGCGTGAACAGCTCTTGACCGAGCAGGAAACCCGTCGTTGCGAAGACCGCGGCAAAGATGATTCGTAAGATCGTGGTCGACATAAATAATGTTTATCTGTCCGAACTCAGGAACGCCCCACAGACTGTATTTGCCAGGAAGCGGCCGCGTCGCGTGAGCCGCACCCGTTGGAGAGTGACCTCGAGCAATTCGAGGCCGAGCATTTCCCTGAGAACCGGTTCGTAGTAAGACAAGAAATCAATACCGTATCGTTCCCCAAACGACGTGAGTTCTACCCCCTCGACGGTGCGGAGCGCCAGCATAGCCGCCTCCCCGACCCGAGCCGGCCCTTCGAGTCGCTCGGCCTCACCCGGGATAGGGCCGCCGGCGAGCGCGGCGGTCACGTACACGTTCAGCTCGCGCGCGTGCATGGAGCGGACTCCGCCGAGATACGACGCGGCGCCCACTCCCAGGCCTAAGTAGGCGGCGTTGGCCCAATAAAGCGCGTTGTGGATCGAACGAAATCCCGGCCGCGCAAAATTTGATATCTCGTAGTGTTCGAAACCGGCCGCGTTCAAGCGATCGATCGCAATTCCGTAGAGTTCGGCTTCGGCATCCTCGTCCGCGAACGCGTGCGGTTCGCGTTCGCTCCACGCCGCATACGGCGTACCGGCCTCGATCGTTAGCCCATACGTCGAAATGTGTTCGGGTTCGAGTGCGAGCGCCGCTTCCAGCGATGCGCTCCACGACTCTGCCGTCTGACCTGGTACGGCGAAGATCAAGTCGAGCGAGACGTTGTCGAAGCCGGCGCTCCGTGCGCGGCGCATTGCTTCGGCGACGTCGCTCGGCGAATGACGGCGTCCGAGTGTCTCCAGTTCGGACGGTACGAATGATTGAACGCCGAGCGATGCGCGCGTGATGCCCGCCGCGCGATAGAGGTCAAAACCCTCACAGAGCGCGAGATCCGGATTCAGTTCGATCGTGATCTCGGCGCCGTCCGCCAAACCGAAACGCTCGCGCAATCGCGCGACGAGCGCTGCGATCTGCTCCGGCGCGTACGTATTCGGCGTCCCTCCCCCGAGAAAGATCGTCTGCGCCGTAAACGGCGGCGCGGCAGCGATCTCCGCTTCGAGCGCTGCCAAATAACGCTCGGCCAGACTTCGCCGGTGCGGCCACTTCGCGAAATCGCAGTACGGACAGATATACGGACAGAACGGGAGGTGGACGTACAGGCCGCCCGCCTCGGGCATCGCTCAGCCCGCGATCGAGAAGATGGCGACGGCGCCCTCACCCGCATGTACCGAGATCGCCGGGCCGCCTTCGGCCAGGGCGAGGATTGCGGGGTTTGCATTCAGCTTGGCGCGCAGCATCTCAACGAGCGCTGCGCCGGCCTCGGGCGCGTGGGCGTGCATCACGATGATGCGCGCTTTCGCGACGTCTCCCAACTCGCGCAGGGTCGACTCGACGATCGTCTCTTGCGCCCGCGCAAACGTGCGCACGCGAGCCTCGACCTCAACCTCACCATTGCTGAAGCGAAGCACCGGAACGATCTTCAAGAGCCCGCCGAGCACGGCTTGCGCTTTCCCGATGCGCCCGGTACGCGTCACGTGCGACAAGTCCGGCACGGTAAAGTATCCGTGCTGGCGCGTCTTGTCGCCTTCGATCGCCGCTACGATCGCGTCGGCGTCGCCGTCCCCGACGGCCAGTTCGGCGGCGTGCAAGGCCAAGAGCGCGCAGCCGCCGGTCACCGTCATCGAATCGACGAGCCGAATCGTCGCGCCCGGAAACTGCTCGGCAGCGGCACGCGCGGCGTTGATCGTTCCCGACAACTTCGACGAGATGTGAATGCTGACAATCGGGCGGTCGGATTCGACGAGCGGCCGGTAGACGTCCTCGAACATCGCGGCGGTCGGTTGCGACGTCGTCGGCAGCGTGCTGCCTTGCCGCATTCGTTTGAAGAACTCCGCACGCGAGAGGTCGATGCCGTCGCGAAAGCGTTCGTCGCCAAAATTGACGAAGAGCGGCACGACGCCGATCCCGCTCTGCGCGGCTAGGGCCGCATCGAGATCCGACGTGCTATCGGTAACGACGGCAACGCGACCGCCGGTCACGCCTCGCGCACTGCGCTCAGGTCGAGGCCGCTGACGAGTTCGCCGATACGGCCGACCACATCTTCCTTCACCTCGGCAACCGCGGCGCGGATCGCGGAGCGAATCGCGTGGCGATTGGCGCGACCGTGCGCGACGATACAGTTGCCTTTCAGCCCGAGCAGCGGTGCGCCGCCGTAGCTATCGTACGAGAGTTTCTCGCGCACGCGACGCAACGCAGGGCGAACTAAGAGCGCGCCAAGTTTCGTCACCAGTCCGCCGCCCTTGAGCTCGCCCACGACGATGCCTCCGATCAGCGTGGCCGCGCCCTCGCTCAACTTCAACATTACGTTGCCCACGAAACCATCGGTGACGCAGACGTCGGCGACGTTCATGAAGACGTCCTTCCCCTCGACGTTCCCGATGAAGTTGATCGGCGTGCGGTCTAGGCAGAGCGCCGCTTCGATCGTCTGCGCATTTCCCTTGACGCGTTCCTCGCCGACCGAGATGATGCCCACCTTCGGGTTGGCGATGCCCAGTACGGCTTGGGCATACGCACTACCCATCAGTCCGAACTGCGCCATCCACTCCGGTTTACAATCGACATTCGCTCCCGAATCGAGGACCACGACCGGTCCGTACTTGGCCGGAAAGACGACGGCGATCGCGGGCCGTGCGATCCCGGGGATCGTGCGCAGACGAATCAGCGCGATCGCGAGAAATGCGCCGCTGTTGCCGGCTGAGACGACGGCGTCCGCTTCACCGTCGCGCACTAGCGCGATTGCGACACCGAGCGAGGTTTCCTCGCTGCCGCGCAGGGCTTGCGAGGGGCTCGCATCCATGGCGACCGCCGACGGTGCGTGCACGATCGCAATCTCGGTAGCGCGCTGCTGCGCGAGCAGCGGCGCGATGCGTGCTTGGTCGCCGACGAGGATCATCGTGCCGAGGCCCTCGCGCTGCGCGAGGACGGCGCCGGCCACGATCTCATCGGGCGCATTGTCGCCGCCCATCGCGTCGAGCGCGATGCGAGGCAACTGCGGTTTACCGTTCAAGGGAGATCACGTATTCACTGGCCCGCTGTCCGCCGTAGTAATACTGGACGTCTACGCCGTCGAAGTTCTCGGCGAGCTTCGCTGTTATCTGGCGCGCATCGCGTTCCTTCTGCGCCCCGCCGTAATAGAGCGTGAGCAGGCCGCCTTCCGCCGCGCCCATTTCGCGTGCCGCCGCCTCAACCGCCTCCGAAATGGTCGGCGCCGGGAGCACTCGCCCGCCGAGACTCGCGGCCGGTGCGCCGCGCTTGAGCGCGAGCCCGCCGAGTTGCGAATCCTTGCCGGCGAAAAACACATCAGCGACGAGAACCCGAGCGGCGCAGGCGAGCAGATCCTCGCTGACCGGAGGACTCTCGCCGGCGTTCGCGAGTTCGAGGATGACGGCTAAGCCGCTCGGCACGTCGCGCGTCGCGATCACGATCGTCTCTCGCTCCGCAATCGAGACGACCACGCGGGCCGCAAGGGCGACGTTCGGATCGTTCGCGAGCAAGTAGACCCGATCGGCCATACTGGAATTGACCGCCAGCAGCAATTCGCGCACGCTCGGATTCGCATCGAACGCTACAACTGCCGCTTCCGCCCCTAGCTCGCGCACGATCTGTGCGAAGCCTTCGCCTGGAACGACTGCGACAATCGAGAACGGCTTGCTCGGACGATCGATCAGCAACAGCGTGTGCTGACGTTCCATATCCTCGACCTTCTCGCGCGTCAGGCGCCCGCGCGCCGCCGCAATTGCTTGCACCTCGCGAGGATCGCCCGTGTGGACGTGAACCTTGAGGGTTGGCGCGGCGCCGATCACGAGCAATGAATCGCCGTATGGTGCCAGCAGATCGCGCAACTCGTGGTTTTCAATCGTCGCATCCTCGAGCACGAATTCGGTGCAGAACTTGTTGCCGCCCACGATCGCGCTCAGCATGAACGAACGTTTGCGCGCGGGCCGGCGCGGAAACGCGGTGACGCGTGTCTTCGCATCGGGCAGAAAGCGCAAAATGCCCTCGAGAAAATAGACGAGACCGGCGCCGCCTGAATCGACGACGCCCGCTTCTTTGAGAACGGGCAATTGCTCGGGCGTGCGTTCGAGTGCGTCGAAGGCGGCGCGCACGATGCCGTTGGCGAGACGCAGCACGTCGGTCTCGTGTTCCGAGAGCGTGAAGGCCGCTTCGGCCGCTGCGCTCGCGACGCTAAGGATCGTGCCTTCGACCGGTTTCATGAGCGCCGCGCGAGCCGCGCCGACGCCTTCACGCATCGCGAGGGCCAAGTCGAGGCAATCGACCGACGGCCGGTGGCGAACGTTGTGGGCGAAGCCGCGCAACATCTGCGAGAAGATCACGCCCGAGTTGCCGCGCGCCCCGAGCAAGCTGCCGTGCGCCGCGGCCTCGGCGACGGCCGAAAGCGGTTCGCCGCGATGCTTGCCGGCCTCGGCGCACGCCGCCCGAGCCGTCAGATACATGTTTGACCCCGTATCCCCGTCGGGGACCGGGAAGACGTTAAGATCGTCGAGCACACCGCGGTACTTCCGTAGAAAGTACGTTCCGGCCACGACAAACTTCCCGAAGGCCCGCCCGTCGAGGGCCGTCACTTCCACAGGCGGGCCGTTACGAGCACCCGTGAGCCATTCCTGGTCGGAGGCCGGGAGGGCCGGTAATTGGCGGCTGTGTGATGTGAAGGCAACGCCTTTCGAATCGCCGTAGTTGTCTTTAAATTACATGCTTGCACAACGTTGCGACCCCATTCGCGTAGCGGGTGCAACCAAAATCTATCCGGCACCAGGCGGAACGCTGATAACCGCGCTCGACAGTGTGTCACTCCGGGTTCGCGCGGGTGAGATGGTCGCGCTCATGGGACCGAGCGGCGGCGGCAAGACGACTCTTCTAAATCTCGTGGGCGGGATCGATCTGCCGACGCGTGGCGAAGTATCCATCGACGGCTGTATAACGTCGACGCTCGGGGACGATCGCTTGACGCGCTTGCGCCGAGACCACATCGGCATCATATTTCAGTCGTTTAATTTATTAACTGCGTGGAACGTTTTTGAGAACGTGGAACTTCCGCTTAGACTTCAGCGTAAGCCTCACGCTGAGATATACCGTCGCGTACTCAGCGCGTTGGAGTCAGTTTCCATGGATCACAAAGCTGACGCCCTGCCGTCAGAGCTATCCGGTGGCGAGGTGCAGCGCGTCGCGATCGCTCGAGCCATCGTCCACCAGCCATCGATCGTGCTTGCCGACGAACCAACCGGAAACCTCGATTCGCGCAATCAGGACACCATTTTGCGCATCTTGTCCGAACTCGCAGCAAAGGGTCAAACAATCGTAGTGGCGACGCACTCTCCGAAGGTCGCGATGTCGTGCAACCGTACGATCTATATTGAAGACGGCCGAGTCACTGGCTAAGAAGCATGATCTTTAAGCTGCTCGTCTTCGGCTATTTGCGCGAAAACGGGCTGCTATCGAGTATTTCATTGATCGCAGTCGCACTGGGCGTCGGAGCTGCGATCGCAACCGATTTGGGGAATGCGAGCGCAATGATCGCGCTTCGTGCGAGCACCGATGTCGTCATCAGCCGTACGAACCTGCAGGTGATCGGCCCCACCGGCGGCTTCGACGAAAGAGCGCTCGTTCGCGTTCGTCGCATACAAGGCGTCGTCGAAGCACAGCCCATTGTTGACGGCGCCGTGCTACTGAACTCCCCTTCGCGACAACATCGTTCGCCAGTGACGCTGCACGTGGTCGGAGTCGATCTGCTCGAGCCTCTGCCACGCGGAGCAGAGATACGACGACACTTGGTAGGCGCGTTCGTCCCCAACGGCGACCAACCGGCCCCGAGCCTTCTTATTTTGGGTCGAGGAGCAATTATCTCAGCTCAGGTCGCCAAGCAATATAGCTTGACGACAGGGAGGATCGTTGAGGCATCCGCCCATCGCAGGGACCTCGCGCTGCGCATTGCCGGTATCTTGCCGCGCGACCTGACCGCCATCGATTCGAGCGTCATGTTCGTGGATATTGGGACCGCCCAAGAACTCTTTGGGAAGCTTGGCAGACTCGATCGGATCGATTGCATCGTCGATCCGGAGCAGTTGCCCAGCGTCCAGGCGCGGATCGCCGCGCTGCTTCCTTCCGGAGTGCATGCCGTTGCGGCCGAAGAGCGCGGAACCAAGTTGCGCCGTATGGTGCTTGGTTCGCAGCAGAGCCTAGCGGTGCTCTCGTATGTCGCGTTGCTTCTCAGCGGGCTCTTGGTCCATAACATCGCCGCAATTTCGGTCGTACGGCGACGGCCGGAAATCGGCACGCTGCGTGCTCTCGGGGCGAGCCGAGGACAGATTTACCGAAGCCTGTTGGCGGAGGGCGCGACCATCGGGATTGCCGGCGGCCTGATCGCTTGCCCGGCAGCGATCTTAGCAGCCGAACTTGCAATCAACGGTCTGACGCCGACACTGGCGGATACTTTGGGCCTTTCAACGCTCCAGGCTCCGCTGATGTACGATGGCTTTGCCGTCGTAATAAAAGCCATCCTCGTGGGAGTCGCTTTGGTGACGCTATCGATCGTCGGTCCGGCGATCAGCGCCGCCTGGACTCCCGCAGCGTTAACGCTGCGCTCGCCGCGAACGTCGGCCGGCGCCGATTCGCTACTCGCTCGCCTTGCCCTAGCCGGTTCCGCCATCGTCGGGCTGGGATTTGCGCTGACGTTTGCGGCTCCATTGCAGTACGGCGTCGACGGGTATGCTGCCGGGGTCGCATTTATTTCCGGCTTCTCGCTCTGCGTGCCGTATGGGATTACATCGGTAACGCGTCTGGTTCGCCGGGCGAGCGACCGGATGCCGCCGGCGATAATACTCGCCGCGACAAACTTGCGGTCATCGACCGTACGCGTCGCCATAGCCGTCGCTTCGTTGACGCTCGCAGTAGCGGTTACGGTCAGCGTCGTTACGCTCGTCACCTCCGTCTCCACGAGCGTCAATGCGTGGGTCGCCGGAACGATGCCGGGCGATCTCCTCGTCCAAGCGGCGACACCGCTTACTATGCCGACCGCGCTCGAAACGCAGCACCTTGCTGCGCAGATTGGGGCCGATCGAGACGTTGCGCGAGTTCACACGATCGCGCTGGCGGGCGGTTCCTTCCAACCACCGCTCGACGCAATTGCGGTATTTGCTCGCCCCGGAGCGAATCTGATTGAAGTACGCGCGCGCCTCCTTCGCGCCGCACCCGAGAATCGCATAACGGTCGCGATCACGCGCGAACTTCGGACGAACACGCTCGCACTTTTTGATAGAACGTCCATAGCCATGTACTCGCTCGGCACAATCGCGCTGCTCATTGCGATAGCCGGGATCGTCGTCGCGCTGTACGCCCTCGTCTTAGAGGGCAAACGGGAGGTCGGAGTGCTGCGCTATGTCGGGCTGCAAACCGGCTCCGTTCGAAGCATGGTGCTCTACGAATCGGCGCTGGTTGGCCTTCTCAGCGGCACTCTCGGCACCGCCCTCGGTCTGCTCTTGGCATGCTTGGCGCTACGCATCGTCGGCCGGCAGGCGCCAGATTGGCAGATCGACCTTCGGGTTCCATTCGGAGCGCTCACCGCGACACTTGCCGTAGTGCTCGCGTCGGCGTTGCTGGCCGGTTTTTATCCGGCAAGCGTTGCAGCGCGCATCCGCACCGGCGAAGCGGTATGGACCGAATGAAGCGGACGCTGCTCGCACTCTTGCTCGTGGCTCTCGTTCCAGATCAGTTCGCGGTCGCGAAAGCGCCCTACGCCTTCTCGTTCCCTCGCGATCACGCGGCCCACCGAAGCTATCAGAGCGAATGGTGGCATTACGCCGGTCGCCTGCGCGCAACCGACGGCCGCGTGTTCGACTATCAGTTCACGTTCTTTCGATTCGCGCTTCAACCTGACAAGACGATGCATGTTCCGGCCGGCAACTGGCACGATCGCCAGGTATACGCCGCCACCTTTGCAGTTACCGACGAAGCGAGCAAGCACTTCAGCCACGCCGACCGTTTCGCGCGCGAGTCGCTTGGTCTCGGTGCCGCGGGCGCTGGACGCCTTTCGCTTCACATCGGCGATTGGTCGGTCGAGGGACAGGCATTGCACGATCGACGATTCGAAAATATGAATGTGCGAGCGTCAGGCGGCGGAGCCGCTATCGATTTGGTGGAGACTCCCGAGAAACCACCGTCCATTCACGGCGTGAAGGGCGTCTTGCGCAAGGGCTCGTGCGCAACGTGCGCGGCGCATGCCTACTCATACACACGCCTTCGCAGTCAGGGCGCGTTGACGCTCGCGGGCCGAACGGTTTCGGTGCGTGGCCTTTCATGGATGGACCACGAATTTGGTTCGGATCAGATACAAGCCGATCAGGC
>PLDY01000068.1 GCA_003136895.1 Candidatus Erabacter solicola
GGTTATAACTTACTTGACGACAGTGAAGGGGAAAGGTTATGGTTCATCCCGACAGGGCGGCCAACAAGCAAGGGGCCTCTAGGAGGTCGCAACGGGCGGCAAGTTTGAATCCGGCGACGCCACGACGTATGATAGGGTCGGCGTCGGTCGCCTCGCGTTGTCAGGGAGTTCGACTCTCCCTCACGTGGCGCAAGCCCGGAGTAGCTCAGGTGGTGGAGCAGCGGGCGGCCGAAGCCGCCCTCCCGCTCCGCGAGGTCCGGTAAGTGGATCGGCCCGAGTGGCCCATGTCGGAAGGGTGTTATAATCCGGGAAATGGCGCACAAGAAGCCGCTAGACCCGCTGATCCCGCTGGACGAACTCAAGAAGATCGTCGCGGGGATCGCGCGCGTTCCGAAGCCGGACGAGAAGCGCAAGACGACGACGGCGGCGTCGACGCCACCAAAGGCGAGCCGCAAGAAGCCCTAGACCGTCTTAAAGAAATCCGTGACCTCGGCGACGTAATCGCAAAACGACTTAAGGTCGCGCGCTTGCACGGAGTGGCCGAGTTTGTACTTCCCGAACGCGGGTGCCCCGAAGTGCACGGAGAGGCCCGACTTCAATTCGATTTGCACTTCCTCAGGGTACGGAAGAGCGAAGCGAACGCGGACAATTTCGTACTCCGAATTCGCATCGTAGTTGACAACGGTGGGCATCTTCACTTCGTCGATGATGTTAGCGCCGAAAGCTTTCAATTGGAATTGCACACTCCCGATGTTGGTCCAGGTCTGGACGATGGCGCGATGCTTGTCTGCATTCGAGAGGCGATTCACAACGAACAGCGAGTCTTCTTCGGGTTCCTGCCGATGGAACGGCTGCAATTCCCAGACTTTACTCAAGCCACAAGTGACGCCATCAAGCGAGCCTCCGACGACGGCCTTTTTTGCGTCGCCGACTTTAGCCTCGTAGACTTTGGAGTCGTCAAAGATTGGGAATTGATGCTGCCGTTTCAATTTTGCACCGGAACTAGCATCGACGAGGGCGGTGACGATGTAGTCGAGGGCCGAACGAAGATTGTGAACCACGTCGCCGACAACGGTTCCGAGTCTGTAGTCTTCAACGTCGGAGATTGTCATGAATCCATGAAACCAGCCCGTCTCGTGGTTCATCTCACTCCGAAACGGGTGAGGTTTCAAATTCAAGACGAAGGCGGCAATCTCTCGCTCCAAGGTGTCAACGTGTACGCGAGCGCGAGCAATCTTCGCCTCGGACGATCTAAGGTCAAGACTAACAGCCACTGTACGGCTTAACGCCGTGCCTTGTCTGTCAACCGCTTCCAGGTGAGCCGGCGACCGTCGGCGCGTTTCACAACGTCCGCAAAGCGCGGGCCGTCTTTTTGCTCGCGCGCATTGAAGCGACAAATCTGTTCGTCCAAGTAGCGATCCAGATGCTTCGGGCGCACCGAAATATAGGTCCCGCCGAGCGTCCGCTTCAAGACCGACCAGAAGTTTTCAATCGTATTTGTGTGGACCGATCCGCGCACGTATTCTACTGTGTGGTTCACCGTCGCGTGATACAGGAAGAACTCGTCCATGCGCTGGTACGCCTTGGCCGAATCGGTGTGCACGGTCGCGTCGTGGTGAACGTGACGACGCAGGATCGGAAGCAGCGTGTCCTTTTGGACGCTTGGCACGGTCATAGCGCGGACCTCGCCTTTGCGCCCGTCCTTGGGACGTTCGATCATACCGAACACTGCCGTCTTGGCTCCGGTGTCGCGCCATGCGCGCGGCGAGGTCACACGACGGACCTTGAGCGGTTTGTTTTCGTACATGCCGCCGATGAAAGTCTCGTCAGCTTCTACAATTCCGGTGAACTGCCGAAACTCTCCCGATCGCATAGCCTCGCGAATCCGGTGCAGCATGAACCAGGCCGTGCGTTGCGTGACCTTGATTCCGCGCGCCAGCTCGTAGGACGAAATGCCGTTCCGGTTGCTTGCGATCAGCCACATGGCCGGGAGCCACTTGTCGAAGCCGATGGGCGAATCTTCGAAGATCGTCCCAACCTTGGCCGTAAACTGCCCCTTGCAGTCGTTGCAGTACCAGCGACGACGCTTGGGCATATAGGCGACCTTCACCGATCCACAGTCCAACGGGCAGGCAACGACGCCACCTGGCCAGCGCAACTCAACCCAAAAGTCATGGGCGGCCTGCGGATCGGCGAACTGCCGGGCGGCTTCGAGCATCGTTTCGGGGATCGGTTGCTGATCGCGTTTCATGTCGCGACCATTGTCTCACAAAGGCTCACTGTCGTCAAGTGATTCATAACCTCTCGCAGTGATGCCTGGCAGGCATATAAGGAGGGCCCTCATGGACAACCTGTCGGGAATTCGTTACGGAGCCGCGATCCAGACGGCCGCTCGGAGCGCCGGCCTGGACCCCCGGCTGTTGGCCGCGGTCGCGGCCCAGGAGACGGGCGGGCCGGGCAGCGACTCGGGCTCGAATATCATCGGCGACGGGGGGCACGGTCACGGCGTCTTCCAGCTCGACGACCGGTATCACGCGATCGCCCGAACCCCGGCGGCGATGGACCCGGCCAGTAACGCCAACTATGCCGCCCAGATGCTCTCGGGGCTGTTGAGTCGGTATGGCGGCGACCAGCACGCGGCCCTCTCGGCGTACAATGCGGGCTCACCGACCGCGACGGGCACGCTCACGACCTGGCCGGATGGCCGGCAACTGGGCTATGCCGATTCGGTGCAGCGTCACCTCAGCCGACTCGAGGCCCGTGACGCCCTCCTGCCCGAAACCCCCGGCGCCGCGGCGCCCTCGAACGCGCTCAGCCAACTCGCCGGTTCGAGCGCGGCGGCTCCCGCGGCGACCAGTGGAACCGCGGGCTCGGCCGGCATGCAGCAGGCGCCCACGGTTCCGACGGACACATCGAGCACGCCGCCCTTCCGCTCGTATTCGAGTGAGTACCGCGATGCGGCCGGTTCGGTCGCCGATTCGGACGATCGTTTGATGTCGAGTCTGATCGATCCGAGCGACTCGGCCGGCCCGGACCAATCCGGCGCTGCGTAGATCGCGGCTAGCCGTTCATCATCGGCCGCGTGATACGCGGCCCCGTCAGACTACTTTGCGGGGAGAAACGACATGGGATTCAATCTCGGGGGCTTGATCCAAGGCGGGGTGACCGGCCTCGCCACCGGCGGGCCAATCTCCGGTATCGCCGGCGCGGTCGCCGGAAGTCTCAGCGGCGGCGGCCCGAGCGGTGCGGGCAACATTCAGCCCAATCAAGATCCGACGCTCGGTTTGATGCAGACTGCCGACAAGGGCTACGAGATGGCGCAACTCGGACTCAACATCGAGAATATGCGGCACAATCTCGACCTGCAGTGGCAGTCGACGATGTTCAATGAAGTCGAAGACGAAAAGACCGAGCAGATGCGCGAGATGAACGTCTTACGCGACGTCGCGATGAAGCAACGCGAAGCCGACGTGGCCGTGCTCAAAGAGTTCATCCGCACGATCAAGGATTAGCGCAGCGTGATCACCGCCCTTGCCGGGGCGCCCGTTCCCGGGCCGCCGGCCGAACCGCTCGATGTCACCGCGGAGTCCGTACCGGATACGTCCGCAACGTTAGCCGCAGAGATCGCGCGGCGTGCCGCGCAGTTGCTGGTTGACGAGCACGAAGCGGATACGGTTCGTCAAGTTCGGCTCGACCGTCTCAAGACCGAGTTCGATCTCGATCAGCAAGAACGCGCTGAGCTACTGCGCGAAATGAACGTCTTGCGCGACATGGCGATCGAGCAGCAGAAAAAGGATGACGAGCTACTCAAGAAATGGATCGCGCTCATTTGAAGGCGTCATGCTCGCGGCAGGGCCCCGTCCCGCCGGTACGGAACCGGGGAGGTCGCGGCTGACGCCGGGCCATTAGCTCAGTTGGTTAGAGCGCATGCTTGATAAGCATGAGGTCCCTGGTTCGAGACCAGGATGGCCCACCATCCGTTCACGGTTTGCGGAACGTCACCGCGACACACGGGCGGTTCGGTCTCAATGCATTCGCAGAAGGAGCCTGCGCTGCAGCCGTCATAGGGCTCGTGATGGATGTCCCGCGGAGCTCGGAAGCAAGCGGCTCGCCGGGACTCACTCCGGTGGTGTTCGTCGCGATGCCCTTCGGCCGCAAGAGCGATCCGACCCGGACGTTCGAAATAGACTTCGACGACATCTACGAACGCGCGATCAGGCCCGCCGTCGAGCACTTCGATGTCGACTGCATTCGTGCGGACAAAGAGCGCAGCGGCGGCGTGATCCACCTGGCGATGTTCGAGCGGTTGCTGCTTGCCGAAGTTGCGATCGTCGACGTCACGCTCTCGAATCCGAACGTCTTTTACGAGTTGGGCGTGCGTCACGGTGCTCGTCCGCGCTCGACGATCATCGTCGGTTCGGCCGGCGGATCGATGCCGTTCGATATCGCGATGATTCGCGCGCTCCCCTATCAATTGCACGACGGCCGGCTGGAAGACGCCGACGCGGCTGTCTTTGTCGAAGGGCTCATAGAGCGTCTGCGCTATGCGCTCGAAGAGATCGAAGCGAAGGACAGCCCGCTCTTCCAACTGATACCGGGGCTCCCGGAACAGTCGCTGCCGCACGAGATCACCGAGAGCTTTCGCGATCGCGCGCGGACGATCGACGGCATACGCGAACGACTCGAGAGTGCGCGGCACCTGGCCGACACAACAGAGGCGGTACGCCAAATCGGGGAGATCGAGCGCAGCTACCTCGCCGAAATCACCAAGGTGAATGCCGAACTCTTATTCGACGTCTATCTCAGCTACCGCGACGTCAAGGCGTGGGACGAGATGATCGCGCTCGGGGAGCGTTCGCCGCCCTGGTTGCAGATGTCGGTACCGACACTGCACGAGCAGCTCGCGTTCGCGCTCAATCGGCGTAACGGTCCCGGCGATCGCGCCCGGGCGATCGCACTGCTCGAAGCGATTATCAAGAAGCAGGGCGATTCGCCCGAGACCTCCTCGCTATTGGCCCGCGTCTACAAGGATGAATACGTTGCCGCGCTAGCCGGCGGCGAACGCTTGCGCGCCGGCGGTTCGCTCACCCGCGCGATCGATCTCTACCGGCGCGGCTTCAACGCCGATCCGCGCGACTATTATCCCGGCGTCAATCTCGCAACTCTCTTGGCCTTGAAGGGCACACCCGAGGCCAAGAACGAGCTTGCGCAGATCGTCCCGGCACTGACCTTCGCGCTGGGAAGGTTGGGCGGCCTCAACTCAAGCGACTATTGGCAACTGGCAACCGTCCTTGAGATCTCCGTTCTCGGCCGCGACGCCGATGGTGCGATGCGCGCTTTGGAGATAGTAGCGAGCCTCGACGAGCAGAAAACAAAGCCTTGGATGTTCGAGACGACCGCCAACAACATGAGATTGCTCCAAAGCGCCGGAGACTCGATCGATCAGGCGATGCTTGCGGAAGTCATTGCCGAGCTCGACCGGCGCGGCGGCGCGTAGCTCGCTTGCAGTATTGCGTCTTCCTATGGTGAAGCTTCGAGCCATGACGACAGGCCGTTACGTTCGCCTCGGGCTCAGCTTGAGTCTCGTTTTCCTTGCGGTGCTGGCCAGCGGATCGATTGCGCAGGCAAGTCAATGTCCGATTGCGGTGTCAAATCTCGTGCCGATGCCCGATGGGAAACATTACGCGGCGATCATGCAATCCACGGCTCAGGGGGCCGCCGATCTGCGCCTGAGCCTATACTCAGATGGCGCGACGTACGTCGTGACGTTCCCGATTGTCGTCTTCGATCGGCGGCTCGCGGATCTGGCCGATGGTGAGGTTCGACCGCGCCCGTTTACGGCTGCGCCGCTCTTCTTCACGCTTCCTCAGACGGACGCGCTACTAGCCGCCCGCACCGATATTGTCTCGGCCGTCGCCGCGCCGGTTTGCTCTCCGGAGTATCGATATTCGACAGTTTTGGAGCAGCGGCTCGATGCCAAATTCATGCCCTCTGCCGCTGCAGTATCTGAAAGTCAAGTTCTCGTCCAATTGTTCGGACGCGTGGCCGCCGCCAATGCAGCGCTTGTCGAAGCGAATGCCAAGCTTGATTGCGACGAGCAATACGGTAAAGCCAAACTGGATAAGTTCGCACGCCCGTTCTATCCCGAGACGCTCGCCAACCACGCGGCCGGCACGGCACTGGTTGGAGTCGACCTCACGTCGTCCGGCGCAATCGAAAACGTGTCGCTTCTGAGGAGCGCCGGCAACCACTTCCTCGATCTGGCGGCGCTCAAGAGTGCGGCCGGCTCGATCTATCGCCCAGAATATTTCAGATGTCAGCCGACGGGCGGCCGTTACGTCCTCTCGATCCGACTTTCACCCTAGGTTCTAAGATATGCCGCTAGCAAATTCGTCGGGACCGGAATGGTTGCGCGGAACCGAACTCGGCCGCCGCAGCGCGCCCGGCTGGCCAAATCTCATCGGCGAGATCTTTCGTTCGATTCGCTTGCTCTTCTCGGGGAGCCGGCGTCGCCCTAAAGCGCAACGCGAGGACGAGGGCGACATTGGAAGCCTCTCCGGCGGAAACGCAGAGCGTCTCGATGACGAACCGAAACTATAGTGCGGAGCGCGACTCACTTCAGTTGCGTGTAGACGTAGACGGCGACGTCGTGGAGGTCTTGCTTCGAGAGTTGCCAGTGCGGCATGACGGGGTTGAGCAGATGACTCTCGTTATCGACTCCGGTCGAAATCGCGCGGGCGAGCGAGTCGACGGTGTAGGGATGTTTTTGTGCGGTCACAATCGCTTTATGCCGAAGGTCCGCACTAACCGCGCCGCCTGAGAGATGCAGGCCGCCCGAGCCGTCGGCCCGGTGGCAAGCAGCACACGATTGATAGACCGTCGACGGCTGAGCCACGATCTGGACTGCGCTCAGATCCTTGCCGGTTTGAAAGATCGCGCGGCCGTTGGCGCCGGCACGCGTCGCGGCGATGCCGCCGGGTGACGCCAGCGTGACGGCTGTCGCAGCAGGCTGCGCCGAGTTATCGCGCGGAGCCGAGCATGCAGCCAGCGCGAGCAGGCCGGCCACGAGCCATCCTACATTCGAGGGCTTCATCTGATTCATGAGCTGCAACCTCCGTTCGAATAGAGTCTACCCAAGATCGGTCGCGCACCTCCTGCCGGAGAGCGATGGAAAGGACTGCGCCGGCGCGAAGAAAAACGGCGACGGTCGACCTGGGGATGTAGCTCAGTTGGTAGAGCGCCAGCTTTGCAAGTTGGATGTCAGGAGTTCGAATCTCCTCATCTCCACCACGACGAACGGAAACGCCGGCAAGCGATTGCCGGCGTTTCCTTCGTTTGGGTCGCGCGCGAGAGCGCTAGAGGAAGTGCCTCACCGAAGGCGTTTGGCAAACGCCGATCGAGTTTGAACCCTGGCTACACGGCGGTACCGTGATGATGTTCGTGATCGTCGTATGCACGTTGTGCTGCCACCACAGGACGATCGGGATAAACAGGAAGCCGAAGCCGCCGCCGCGCGCGACGACCGGCGCCGCTGCCACGACCACCGGGGCAGGCGCGAACTCCATTGGGGGAATGGGCGCAACGGGGGGCGGAGGCGGCGTAAAGATAACGGGCGTCTCCGGCGGCTGCGGAGGCTGCGGAGGCGGCGGGGCCGGCGGCACCGGCGCGAGCGCTACGCGACGAACGGGCGCGCGGTAAATCCGGTGAACCGCGGCGACGACCGGCTTCACGACTTTCGTGCGCGAGACTGAGAGATTGCCGCAGACCTGTGGGACGTATACCGTTGCGCCGCTCGAAAGTTTGACTTTCCAGCCCATGACGCTCGCGGGAAGGACAGCCGAGCGCACGGCATAGACGCTGCCGTGGCGATTGCCCGCCATGACGTCGATCTTGTGAGGAAGCGTTACGTACAGCGCCTTACCGTCAAGGAGCGCGTTTCGGAACTCCTGATACTCTTTGTCGGACAGGCCGATCCGGCGCGCTGCATCGCCGAACAACTTCGCGTGCTCGCGTGTTGCGTTCCAAACCTCTTCGGCGTTGGCCGGTGGTGTCGTCATCATGTGGTCGACGTAGAGGTTGACTACCATCCTAGTATGCCTCCCGGGAAAGACGCTTCGTGCATCGAGTTCATCATCTCAGTTATATGCCGAACGGATCGGACGGCACAGGGACCGACGCCGGGTCATTGGGGACCATAAGTCCCAACCGAGGCGGTGACGCCCGTGGCCATTACCGTCGCGGGCGGCGCCGGCGACGGGATCCGCCAGAGTTGCCCGGACGTGCGCAGGACCTCGAGGGTCCGCGCCCAGAGCTTGCGATATGAGATTCGGCCGGCTGCTTTGCGCCGGTGCTTGGGCCAAGCCAGGTGCGCGGGGATTTCCCGGACGCCGTGACCCTCCCGGAGCATCTCGGCGACGGCCCAGGAATTGAATTCTCCGTCCGGCTCCGCCTCGAAGAGTTGCCGCAGCACGCGGGCATCGTAGGCCCGAACCATGCCGGTGAACGTCGCCAGCCTTCCGTGTAAGCAGAGCGAAAGCCACCAGTTGGCCGTCCAGCTCGCCACGAGGCGAACGAAAGGGACGTTGCTGACCCGGCCGCCGGGCATATACGGCGAGGCCATGATGCAGGCCGCACCGGTCCGGTAGAGGTGCTCGACCATCGGCTCGATCGTCGCCGGCTCGTAACTAAGATCGGCGTCGAGGACGACGACGTTCGGCAGTTGGGCCGCTTGCGCGCCGGTGCGGATCGCAGCGACCATCCCCTGGTTCTTCGCGTGGCGCACCAAGTGCAACGCCCCGGGATGCTCGCGGCTGAACGTCTCAACCAGGTCGGCCGTTTGATCCGTGCTGCCGTCGTCGACGATGATCAGCTCGGAGCGGTAGCGACTCTTGAGTCCAGTCAGGTACGTATCGAGGCGATCCAGCGCCCCGCGCAGAGCCGGCCCCTCGTTGAAGACCGGGACCACGACCGAAAAAGAATTCATTGCTGCCTTCATGGTATCGGTCGCGCCGATAGAAGAATACGGGCGTTGGGGGCAGCCGGGCGGGACTAAGGTCCTAGGCTCAATGCCCAAATTGAGCCCGAATGGGACTGCGACCGGATGACGCGTCCTGGTACGATTACGGAGTCATGGAGACGCTACAGCCGAACGGACTTGCGAGCAGCCTTGGGTATGCTCTTCCACAGGTCAAGCTGCGGCAATCGCCCGCAGCGTATGCCGGCTGGCAGCGTGTGCTGCTCCTCGCGAGCGACCTGTTCGTACTCGTAACGGCGGGAACACTGGCCCTGTCGCTTCGGCACGTTCCCCTAGCCGATCTCCTCGAGCGCTCGGACGTCGTCATGGCGCTCGCCTTCGCGGCCACGTCGTCGCTCTTGATTAACGAACGCGTCGGCCTCTACCGGGCCTCATTCAGCGGCAATGCGCGCAATCAGATCTACGGCGCATTTGCGGCATCCGCGATGGGCATCGTCCCGCCGCTGCTTATTCTGCTGTTGCTCCCGTCGCTTTCACCATTTCGGAGCGCTCTAGCGCTCGCAGCGCTCTTCTCGGCCACCGGTCTATCGGCCACGCGTTTCGTGTTCCACGCTTTACGCGACCGAGTCGCTCCGCCCAACGCGCGACGCATTGCGATCGTAGGAAAGCCCGAACGGGTCGACTTACTCCCCGGCGATCTGTCCCTGACCAGCCGCGATTCTATCTTGCGTCTGCCCATTGTGCGCTTCGACGAGGAGATGAATGAAGCTCTGCAGGACGGTGACCTGCAACAGCTGCAATGGTTGCAGAATGCGATAGCGTGGAACTGCGACACCCTCATCGTGACCGAAGCGCTTCCGCCTTCGGTCATGCCGGCGATCCTGCGCGTCACCGAGGCACGCGGCATCAAACTCGCTTTTGCGCCGTTACGTCTGCGGCCGCACGCCTGCGACTTCCGCGTCCATCGCGATGGCGGAGTTGCTCTGCTCTATCCGAGCAGCCTTGCGATCTGCTCGCGCGGAGTCGGCCTGCTGCGCCGCGTCTTCGATCTGGCGATCGTGATGCCGGCGCTGATCGTGCTGGCGCCGCTGCTGTTGACGATCGCGTTGCTCGTCATGCTGGACTCGGGTGCGCCGATCTTTTACCGCCAGACTCGCGTCGGGCGCTATGGCAAAGAGTTTCAGATCCTCAAGTTCCGCACGATGAGTCAGGATGCCGAGAAGCAAACCGGTCCGACGTGGGTTCAGGCCGGCGACGCGCGTGTGACGCGTCTCGGACGCCTTCTGCGCCGCTTAAGCCTCGACGAGTTGCCGCAGTTGGTCAACGTGCTGCGCGGCGAAATGTCGATCGTCGGGCCGCGTCCGGAACGCCCCTTCTACGTCGAGCGCTTTCGCGCAATTCTGCCGCGCTACGACGAGCGTCACCTCGTTCGTCCCGGCATCACCGGCTGGTCGCACCTCAATATGCGGCGCGATGTCGTCGACACGTCGGCGATCGGCGAGCGCTTGAGCTACGACCTGTTCTATCTCGAAAACTGGTCGATCTTCTTCGATGCGACGATCGTTTTCAAGACGGCGGCCGAGGTCTTCTTTCACAAGGCCGCCTGACCAACGCGACGATCCGGTGAGCGTTCCGAAACGCTCCCTGACGCGTCTATCGCTCAACACCTTCGCGAATATTGTGATCGGCATGGTCGCGCAGATCGCGGCCGGAATCGCGGTCGCTCGGATCCTCGGGCCGGCGAATAAAGGCATCATTACCTACGCCGGATACTTGCTCGTCTTCGCCGTCACGCTCGCCGACGGCATCCGCGACGCGATCTCGTATCAGATCGGCAAGCGCGGACTGCCGGCAAGGGACGTATGGTCTGCCGCTCTGCGGCTCATCGCCGTAGCCGGGCTCGTAGGCTCCCTAGTCTTTATCGCGCTCGCCTGGTTCTGGCCGCTCGAGCGCGCGGCGTTCGTAGCGGCCGCAATCGCCTTCGCGTTCGCGGTCTATTTGCAGAGCGTCAATTGTCTGTATCAAATATTCCACCGCGTCGAACGCATCAACCTGACGAACTCACTGACGGTCGGCGCCGGAGCGCCGCTGATCACGCTGCTGCTTCTCCTCGTATGGCACGTCGGCGTTCCGATCGTGCTCGGTGTCTGGGTCGCCGCGTACGTCGTCGCAGCGGTATGGAATTCGTTCGGGCTCAAGGCGATGCTCGGCGCTAAGATTTCCGGGACGAATCTCGCCCCGCTCGTTCGTGAGCAAATTGGTTTCGGAGTCAAAGCGGCGCTCTCGTCAACCCTTGCGTTCCTGGCCTTGCGAGTCGACGTCTTCATCGTAGCCGCCATCATGTCGGCGGCGTCACTCGGCGTTTATACGCTCGCGCTTGCCGCAGGCGAACTTATGTGGGTGTTCAGCCGGTCGCTGCTGTGGGCTTCCACCGGGCGAATCGCAACCGATCGGCACGAAGATGCCGTCGCATTAGCCGCTCGCGTCAGCCGCACGTCGCTCGCATTACATTTTGCGGTGGGGGCCGCGCTCTTCGCCGCTGGGCCCGCGTTGATCGACCTCGTCTATGGCGGTCGTTTCAGCGGCGCGGGCCCGGTCTTGCGAATTCTGCTTCCGGGCCTGGTTCTCTACGGCGCCGACGGGGCGCTGTCGTACTTCATCGCCGTTCGCGCGGGCCGGCCCGGGCTTCTGCTGGGCTTCCAAAGTATTACCCTCGCGGCTTGCGGCGCGCTGACGTATGCCGGCGTCCTCCGCTTCGGCATGGTTGGTGCGGCATGGGCGGACACCATCGCATACGTGCTCGCTTTCGCGCTGAAAGCCGGCTTCTTCGTCAGATTGACCGGCGCGGCGCCGCTCGATATCTTGCTCGCGCGGCCCTCGGATATTCCGTCTGGGCTACGGACGCGGCTGCGACAGATTCTTCGGAAGACCTGAAAGTTCAACGACTCGGTTGAGGTAAAACGTTGCGCCGCCTGCGATTGGAAAACCTTGGGCGACCGCGCTTTCGAGGTAGTTGCAACCGTCGGCGGGATCGGCGTCCGCGCAATCCTCACCGATGACGAGCCAGACGCGATGTCCGCGAACCAGCCGCCCGAGGCCGGCCTGCGCATCGGAGGCCGACATGAATCCCGCGGATCCTTCGTTGTATGTCTGCTGGTTCTCAGAGCGCGGGAAGGCACGCACCTCGGCGGGGCCATGGTACGAGCGCGCGAACGCGGGAAGCGCGCGCGCCGGAAAGACCGCGATGCGGTCGCCGGCCTGCGCGTGCGTCGATAGGTACAGGCCGACGCGTGGCCAGTCGCCAGGTTTGGCGAGGGTGCGATAGGTCGTAACCAACGTCGCGATCGCGAACAATGCGTAGACGACGGCAATCGCACCGGCCGCCTTGGGCCGGCCGTCGATTGCGACCCGTGAGACGAGAACGTACAACGCCGCAAACTCAGGTACGAAGAGGCCGACGAAATGCCGTGGTAACACGTACTGGATGTGCAACAGCGTGGCGGCGAGGAAAAACACACTCCACATGACCAACGGCACGCAGAGAATAGCCCACTCTCGGCGCTCGAGCCGGGGAACTGCAAAACGCGCCGACACCGCCCCCGCCGCCAGTCCCGCGGCGAGGTGAAGGTACACAAGCCAGCGCCAGGATCCGAACCAGTCGTAAGACCGCGGCAACGCAAACGCGACGACCGGCTGCACGGTGTGCGCGAAAATGCTTGGTATGCTCGCAGCCCCGAGATAGGCGGCGGCAGCCTGGCCCGGCGCCCACCAGAGGGTTGGTGCGATCGCGATCCCAACCACGGCGCACGCAATGATAAAAGACCGCAGTGCCACGTAACGGCGCGCGCAGATCAAACTCACGGCGCCCGCGACGAGCGCAAACGCTAGAAAATACTGGACGTAAATCGACGCGATCGCGACGGCCACGAACCAGATGCGCGCGCTCGGCCGCGAGCCGGTCAAATAGCCGTCGTAGAAAAGTATCCAAAGAATCGCCGACAGGAGTAGCGCCAGCGCATAGAGGCGGATTTCGAGCGCGGCATATACCACGAACGGGTTCGCGAGGGTCAGTATGACAAATGGAATCGGGGAGATGCCGGGACGAATTCTCCGCGCGATCTCGCGGGCGGCGAACGCAACTCCGGCCACACACAGGATCGAGAAAAGGCGCGCGAAGAAGACGGAAGAGTCGATGCTGCGCCAGAGTGCGAGAAGGACGAAGTACAGCGGCGCCTGCAATTCGAACGAAAGGGCTCGCCCGTATGCGTAGACGGCGCCGTGCGCCGTCGTTGCCAAGGTGTACTCTTCGTCCCACCAGGTGCCCAGAATGGCGCCCAGAATGGCGAGTGCTAGGGTGATGCTTCCGACGACGACGTAGAAGCGCCGATCGCTCACGACGCGGCGGTGCGGCGTACCGGACGTAGCCTACGGACGAGCGACCTTAGGAACGCAATCGCCGCGATCCGGCGCTTGCGACGCCGATCCGCCGCGAACGTCATCGCCAGTCCGGGAACGTAGCGCTCGGGCGAGCGCGCTATCATGTCACCGAGTTTAAGATCGCCGAAGCGCATCCGTCCCTCGTTCGAGGAAAGGCTTCCGGAACGCTGCAAGTACTCGACGAGGGGCGCTTCCACGAAAATAATATCGCTATGCCGAAGTGCGCGCAGCAGCCATTCGAAGTCCTCACCGACGTGATACAGCTGCGTTGAGGGTAATGCCGGGTCGAACGGCTCCTCCAGCAGAAGCGTCCGCTCGACAACTGCGCTGGACATGCACACATACTGCCCGAATGGAAGCGTTGCCGCCGCGCTCTCGCGACCGATCCGAACCGCGTTCGTGCCGATCGGCACCCGCAGCGTCTTGCCGTACGACGGATGCACGGCATTTGCCGACGGCGTCCGTCTGCCGAGTTCGTTGATCAGTCCAATATCCGTTGCTAGGATACGCACGTCCGGTGCGAGCAAGTGGGCCTTCCACTGCTGCGCCAGCTTGCCGGGCAGCCAACGATCGTCGGCATCGAGGAACGCGATCCACGGCTGAGTCGCCACGGCGATACCGGCGTTTCGGGCGGCCGCCAATCCGCGATTCTCCTGTCGAATCACGCTGGCGCCGGCGTGCGCCGCCGCAGCTGCGGTCCCGTCGCTAGAGCCGTCGTCGACGACGATAACCTCATTCGGCGCGAGTGTCTGCGCGCGCACGCTTTCGATCGCCTTCGCCACGTACCTCGCGACGTTGTATGCGGGGATCACGACGCTCACCGGCGCGGACGAGCACATTCCGTCGCTCATTGTATCGTCGGCGCGGAACGGTACGCATGGCGATGGCGCCACAACGCGCGCAGACCTAAGATAACGATGCGGCCTAGACGCCAATCCCCGATCGCGGCCGGCGCCATGAGGGCCAGCGTTCGAAGCGACGCTCCCTCTCTCAAAGCGCGTCGCAACACGCGGCGCGCGTTCGTATAATCCGATTGACGCAGATACTCAAGCGCGGCGCGTCGCAGCATGACCGGGCGAGATCGACGAAATGAGACGTCGGCTCCCTCGGCGTAACGTTCGGGCGCCCGCGCTATCAACTCGCCGAGCATCACATCGCCGCAAGCTTGCCGCCCTTTCGACGCCGACCGGCCGTTTTCGTTGAGCGTGTAGCGCGTTAGGGGCCGCTCGACCGCGACGACATCGCCATGACGAAGTGCTCGAAGTAGCCATTCGAAGTCTTCGGCAACCAGAAACTCTTTGCTCGCCGGCAACGACTCGGCAAAGCGAAGGTCATGCTCGAGCAACCAGGCCCGGTCCAGAAGCATCGTCGATGGGCTCGCGATGTTCGTGCGCACGATCGTAGCCAACATTTGATCGCGCCGAATAAAGACCGTGTCGTGCCCGACTGCCTCGCGAGCGGATCCGAGATAGCCCGGTGTTAGCGCAAAGAACGATGTTGCGACCACTTCTCCAGCGCGCACCAGTGCATAGTCGGAGATCAAGATCGGGGCTTGCGGACAGCGTTCGTGCGCCGCCCACTGGCGATCAAGTTTGTCGCGCGTCCACGTGTCGTCAGCATCAAGAAAAGCGATCCAGGCCTGATGTGCTTCGCGAATCCCGACGTTCCTCGCGGCTGCAGGTCCTTGGTTGCTCTGCACGAGGACGCGCGCGCCAAGTGCACGCGCGCTGGCCGCCGTCGAATCTGTGGACCCGTCGTCGATCACGAGGATCTCGGCCGGAGCGCGCGTCTGCGCCAGCACGCTCGCGATCGCAGCGGTGATGTAGCCTTCGGAGTTGTACGCCGGGATAACGACCGTTATCGGGAGCGTCCGGCCGGTACCGAGTTCGTCAGACACGGACAGGCCGCACGATCCGCGCTGCGATTGGATTCGCAACGGCGAGCGCGGTCGGATCGACGGCTCTCGGCGAGTACAGGTTCAGCAGCAGCAACGGGAACGATTGCGCGAGCCAGATATACTTGATCCAGATGGGATCGATGAAGAGCGACTGCGCGAAGAGCGCGATGATCGAGGCCTCCAGGGCGATTCGAATCGGATAGAACCGGTGAGTCGCCGGGATAGCACGTAATTGCCGAAAGCCTCGATACCACGCCCACAGGACGATGACGAGTCCGATGACACCGAGCTCGACCCAGGTTCCGATGACGATGTTGTGACTCGGCCGATGCCAGCCTTGAAGCTGCTGCTGGAACACACCCAGAAAATTCACATCGTACGTTTCGGGAAACGAGCCGATGCCCGTCCCGAGGAGCCAATGCTCCTTGATCGCGTGCCATCCAACTTCCCAGATGAAGGTGCGGCCGCTGCCGCTGCCGGCGCCTTCGTCGTGGATGAAACGACCCCACACTTGCGGGAAGAATGCCGTCAGCGCCAGCGATACGGCCCCCACGCTCATGATCTGAAGCCGGTGCCGGCTTCGAAACGCGAAATAGAGAAGCAGTAACGCGAGGGCGATGAGTCCGCCTCGCGACGCCGTCATCAAGATGCCGACCATCATGAGCGCGACGCCCGCAAAGCATGCGACGCGCAGCAAGAGCCTGCGCGACGATAGACCGATCGCCAGCGTCAGAGCGATCGGAAGGACGAAGCTCGTGGCAAATTGGTTCGGGTCCGTCGCCAAGCCCCCCGCGCCCACGAGGGTCAGACGCGCGCCGTCGAAGCTGTGGCTGAATATAGCGTAGAGCGCGCTTCCTATGCCGCCGAGCGCCGTGATGGCGATGATGGCGCGGAACTCGACCTCTTCGACGGGATAGACCGCCAGAACGGTCATGATCAAGAAGTTTTGAAGAACGATGCCGAAGACGCGCTGACTCTCCGGCAGGTCAGGAGTCCAAAGAAAGGTGAGGCCGGCCCAGGCAACGAGCGCCGCCCACGCGTACCAGCCTTGCTTCGGGAAGACGATGCGGCGTACGAGCAAGATGCGCACGACGAATGCAAGGGCCGAGACGACGGCGATCGCGCGCACGATCGAGGCGCCGCTCGTGACCTGAAGGATGCTATCGAACGGTATCAGCGCGACGTAGAGACCGAACGGAAAGATCAACGGGTAACGGAAGGCCAGAAAAACCGCGATCGGAGCGAGTGCAAGCGCCATCGCGAAGAGTGGCAGATGCAGGCCCTCGGGCGTCGATGCTCCGCTTACCGAGCGAGCGGCTATGAGAAGATAGAACCCACCGGCCAGGATAGCGCCGGCGCGAAGGAGGAACGTACGGCCGTCCTTGCCGGCGGCGCGTTGCATCGCTAGGCGGGAACCAAGGCCGCTTCGCGTAAACTCGACATGACGCGCTCGGTGCCCGAATGTTTTGAGATGACGGCGTCGGCGCCCGAGATGAAGCATGCGGCCGCGTACGTCGGGTCGTCGGAATTACAGTACGCGATCAGCGCTGCAGACGGCGTTGCCTGCCGGATCCGGCAGAGCGCGTTCGGCCCGCCGCGCTCGAAGAAATCCACGTCGACGAAAACGGCTGCCGGTGCGTGCAAGGCAATGTCTTTACCGTCGATGTCGTGGCTCGTCGCAACCACGTCGAAGCCGGCCTCGGCCAAGAAACTTTGCAGGTAGCCGGCGAACATCAATTGCGGTTCGATCAGGTACGTGCGCATCGCTAGTTCACCAATCCGTTGCGAACTGCGTACACGGCAACGCCGGATCGCGCGTTCACTTTGAGTTTTGCCAAGACGTGGCTCACGTGGTTTTTGACGGTCTTCTCGGAGAGCATGAGCCGCTTACCGATGTCGCGATTGGAGAGGCCGTCGGCGATGAGCCTAACGATTTCGAACTCCCGGCTCGACAGCTCGGAGACTTCGTGCGTACGGCTCGAGCGGCGGCGCAGCATCGCGCCGGCGATGCGCGGGTCGGCGTATGAATCGCCGTTGGCGACGAGGTGGACGATCTCAAGGAGCGTCGCGGGAGACGTATCCTTTGCAATATAGGCGTCGGCCTTGGCGGCTAACGCGCGTTGCATCGCACGCGGGCGATGCTGGGTCGAGACGACGCAGACGCGGCTTTGCGGCGACGAACGCTCGCAAGCGGCGATCGCCTCTTCGACATCCACCCCAAGTGCGTCGACGTCGAGAAAGATGAGGTCGGGCCGCAATTCACCGATCGCAGCGGATTGCGGATTATTAGCCGATCCGACGATCGAGATCGATGGGTCCGCTCCGAAGACGTGACGCATTGCGTCGATCACGACCTGATGCGGTTCGACAAGAAAGACGCGAACGGTCTTACGCTGGAGCATCGTGGATGGCCCTAGCGCTAACCGACGCGCGAGGTCTCCGGCAGCGATATCGATTGTCCTACTCCTACATAACGCTCGTAAGTATTTTCCGTAACGTCAGGCTTCACTCCGTTGAGAACGACGCCCAAGAGATTTTGGGAGCCCATGCTGCGCAGTTTATCGAGCGCGCCTTGAACCGAGCGTCCATCGGAGCGCGCCGAAGAGACGACCATGACGGTGCCCTCGGCTTTGTGCGCCAGGACGACCCCATCGACGATCGAGCGCAGCGCCGGACCGTCAATAATGATGAAGTCGAAACGCTCGCGCGCTTTCTTGAGGACGCGGTCGAACGCGGCGCCTTGCAGCAATGCGACCGGATTCGGGGCGGGGCGTCCGGCGGTTAGTACCCATACGCCTGTATGTCGCGACGGCTTGACGGCTTCGGGGAAACGTGCCAATCCTACCAGCACGTCGGAGAGGCCATGCTCGTTTCCGAGATTGAGTTTCTGATGGATCGAGGGCCGGCGCAGGTCGGCATCGATGATCAACACGCGCGCGCGCATCAAACCCATGCTGATGGCGGTGTTGATGGCGACCGTCGATTTGCCGTCGCCCTGATCCGGGCTGACGAAGACGATCGAGCGCGGCGGCGCACTGGATGAATAGCGCAGCGACGCGACCAGTTGGTAGAACGCTTCGACTGAAAGCGGCTTGACCCATTGGTTGGCACGCCAGTCGCCCGAATCGATCGCCGGAACCGAAGCCAGGACCGGCAATCCAAGCCGTTCCTTGATATCCTCTTCGGAGCGGAAACGATCGTCAAGGAAATCCGCAAGGAAGGCGGAGCTGAGCGCGAGCCCGAGGCCGATGAACAATCCGAGTGCCATATTGAGGACGAAGTTCGGCGTGGCATTATAGACCTGCGGGTCGGCGGCTTGCGTGATCGAGACATCGCTCAAGGCCGTCGTGCGCGAAATCATCGCTTCCTGATACTTGTGCTGCAGCGACTCGTAGAAGCTCTCGGTCGACTTCGCCTCGCGCTGGAGATCGCCGATGCGGCGCGCTTGCTCGGGCAGATTGTCGAGCTTTGGCCGAAACGCATCGCGCTGCTTTTGCAGGCCCGCCGCCTGCGTTAAGGCGCCGCTCGCCGTGGAGGCGAGGGTCGCGACCTGTTGCTGCAACTGTTGATAGTTCGGATTCGGAATGCTGCTGCTTCCGGAGTTCACCTGAGCCGGTTGCGCGCGCAATTCGGCCTCGGCTTGCTGAAGCTGCGCCTTTAATCCGACAACGGTCGGATGCTCGTCGGTGTACTGTTGGCGCGCGGCGTCCAACTGAACGTGCAGGTTCGCCACCTGGGTCGCGAGCTGGGCCAATACGGGATTGGCGGCCACGTTTTGCGAGCCGACGATGAACGCCGGCGTCGAAGCGAGGCTGCCTTGTAGTGTCTGTAACTGCGCTTCGGCCTGCTGCGCCTCCAATTCGGCCTGATGCTGGCGCGACTCAAACGAAGCGAGCGTGCTGATATCGGCTTGCGTTTGGGTCGGAAGGTCGGCGATTCCGACGCGCACTTGATAGGCGGCGAGCGCGTTCTGCGCAGCCTGCATGTGTTTCTCGGCATCGGGCAACTGCTCTTGAAGGAATCCGATCGCGGTATCGGCCTGACGCGCGACGAGCATGCGCTCGCGATCGACAAACACGGCCGCAAAGGCGTTGGCGATCTGCGCGGACGTTTCGGGGTCCGACCAAGCGACGCGTACGCCGAGGACCGACGTGTTCGTAACGGGCCGCACGGTAACGTGCGACAGCAAGGCGCCCACGGTCGTCTGCAGCTTGAGTCGTTTGATAACTTCTTCTGCCACCGGCGATTGCTGCAACAGCTCGGCATACGTCTCGGGGCTGGCGCCGTTGCCTGCCGCCAAGAGCGCGTTCAGAACGGGAAGCGACGTGCCGGCGTTCGCCGCCGAGGCATCGGTCGCACTCCCAGCGGACCCGCCGGAGATCAATTTGACTTGCGTCGCATACTGCCGAGGTTGCAGCAACGTGAAGACGAGCACCGCGCCGACGAATGCGAAGAAAACGAGCGTCATCAGTTTGCGCCGGCGCTTGAGCGTCTTCCAAATGCGGCGGGGATCGACGTCGCGGGCAAAGTTCTCGGGAATCGCTCCGCTCGCCGGCGCTGCGAACGCGGAGGCGTACGGAGCTGTGGGTGCGAGTTCTGCGCTCTTACGCCGCGCCAAGCGATAGTTGAGCACTACGTTATAACCCGAAGGGCTTGACGATGCCCAGAAGGATCGCCATCACCGGGCTGAGGACGTCGTGTTTGCCGCTCGCCTGCGGAATGAAGACGATGTCGCCTTTTTGCAAGAGGATGTCTTTCTTCAGGTCGCCGCCCTTGACGATCTCGTAGAGATTGATGATTTGCGTCTTTGGCGTGCCGTCGGCTTGAATGCGGCGCAACGTGACGCGATTGAGATCGGGGTTCAGCGTCGGGCTCGTTCCGGCGCGAGCGATCGCGCTCAGTAAGCGGTCACCCTCGTGCAGTGCAACGTCACCCGGATGATCGACTGCTCCGAAGACCTGTACGTTCATTGTCAGCGGCGCCGTCACGATGATCGTCATCTGATTCGAGACCGGCACGTTAAGCGTGACATCGCCCTGTTGCAGTAACTTCTGTAACGAAACCTCGGATACGGTGCCGTCCGCAGCCTGCAAGCGTGCGTTGGGCAGTTGACCGTCGACAGGTCCAAGGCCCCCGGCGGCAGCGAGTGCGTCGGTTAAGCGCGCCTCCGGCTGAAGTGGATATTTACCGGGGGTCTTCACATTGCCGAGGACGAGAACGTCGACGGTCGCAGCGGTGACGACGGCCACGGTCACCTTAGGCTGGCGCAGATAGTGCGACAGCGCGCGAGCAATCGCGTTCGATGCGTCGGGCGGGGTCATGCCTGCGATAACAACGTCGCCGGCGAGCGGCATCGCGACGGCTCCGCCGGGCAAAACCCGAAGGGTTGGCTGGCTGAGCGCAGCTTCGCCGTAGACCGTGACGCTCACGGTATCACCGACCCGAATATGGTAGTCGGGTGAGGGGGCAGCCAAGGCCGCGCCGGCCGAGGTTATGGCGAGCAGCGCGAAGACTGCGGACAGGACGCCTTTACGCACTAGCAGAGAAACCTCCATGCTCATGTATCGTCATCGAGCATACGCCACCGTAGCCGGTTGCCGAAGCCCCATCCCGCCCCTTGGCCTGGGCCGATAGTCCCAGACCTAGCCGATTTCGATTGGGACGCGAGCCGGGACGGCAGGGCTGATTCCTAGTAGGCCGGCCAGTCGTCGGGTTGTCTCCGAGGTCTCGAAGTGCTCGACCACGCGCTGCCGCCCGGCCAGGCCTACTCGGCGCCGCTCGCCCGGGTTGGCCAGGAGCAGTGCCATCGCCTCGGCCAGCCCTTCGGGATCGCGCTGCGGCACCAGGATACCGGTCCCGTCGACCACGAGTTCGCCGATGCTGCCCGTTCGGGTCGCGACTACCGGTACGCCGGCGGCCATCGCCTCCATGAGCGCGACGGGGATGCCCTCGTGCTCGTCTTCGTCCTCGGTGCTGGCTAGCGCGACGAGATCGTACTCGCCGGCAGCCAGCCCGGCGGTAAGCCTATCGTGAGGAACGTTACCGAGCATCCGGACTCGATCACGTAAGCCGTGCCGCGCGATGCCGGCAGCAACCTCGGCCCGGATCTCACCCTCTCCGGCTAAGTCGCAACTGAAAGCTACGCCGCGATCGCGCAGCTGCGCCAGCGCCGCTAGCAGATAACGGTGGCCTTTCCAAGTACATAGGCGTGCCGAACAGAGAATTTTCGGCTCACGCTCCGGCGGCTCCACGATGCTAGCCGGCACTTCAACGCCGAGATGCACGACCGAGCAACGGGCGGCCAGTTCGTCCGGCAGTCGCTCTTGCAAGTGCCGGCAGTTGCGCGCCGAGATGATTCGCGTGAACTGCGCTCGTGCGATCTTCGGACGCAGCAAATTGTCGAAGAAAATATCGTGCTGATGCCCCGACATGCTGAACGGCACGCCGGTAAGTTGCGACGCGACGTAGCCGACGGTCGCCGTGCTCGTCAGCCAATTCGCGTGAATGTGTTCGATGCCGAGCCGGCGGACTTCCGCAGCGAGAGCCAGCGCTTTTGGAAAGAGCAGCAGATTGACGACGTGGGCGCGCAGCGCGCTCTTTCCGAACAGCACTTCTACAAGAGCTCGCGCGACGCGCCCCGGATTCAGCGCAAACTCCCGCAGAGCCAGTCGCAGCACCGTGTCGTCGAGCAAGCCTAAATAGACCGGTGTGGCCCCGAGGTCGTGATAGCAGACGGTCGCGTGCGTGGCGCGCGATGGGATGACAAAGACCTGCGCCAGCTTCGAAAGCGAGCGAACCTCTGGTTCGAAGAACGCCTCGACGGGCGCGAAGGGAAACTCGGTCGTCAGATATGCCAACTTCACGCGATCGCTCCAGCCAGAGCGCGATAGAGGCCGGCATGCCGGCTGACCATCTCGGCGAGATCAAACCGCGCCCGGCCGTACAAGCGTACGCGCTCTTGCATCGGATCTGAGCTTGCGTGTATCTCGAGGGCTCGAAGCATGGCAGCGGCAAACTGTTCGGCGCCGAAGCCCGTTGAAATGCATCCGGTCGAACCATCCTCCAAGAACTCTCCGACCCCGCGCCAGGGAGTGCTCACGGGAATGAGGCCGTTCATCATCGCTTCCCCGAGCGCTAGCGGCATTCGCTCTGATAACGAGGGCAGAACGAAGATATCCATCGCCTGCCCAAGCGAAGCCGCATCGCTGCGAAAACCAAGAAAGTGGACGCGGCCGGCGAGGCCCAATTCATGCGCAAGGGCGCGCAAAGCCGCGTCGTCAGGGCCGGCCCCAGCTATGACGAGGTGAACCTCTTTGCGATTCTGCGCGATCACGCGTGAAAGCGCTCCGATGGCCAGGCACTGATTCTTTACACGGGAAAGCCGGGCCGGCGCGTACATGAGAACGGCGTCTGGCGGCAGGCCCAAATCTCTACGGCTACCTTCGCGCGATGTGAGATGCGCGGGGCGAGCGATCCCATTTGGAATGACAACGATGCGCTCAAGGGACACGTGTTCGCGCTCGGAAACATCCTTGCGCTGCGTTTCGGTAAAGACGATAAAGCGTGCCGTGCGGGCGTGCAGTACGCGATCGATCGTCGCTCGGAGAGGCCCGCCGGGTTCCTCGCCGTGGATCGTCAGGACCATCGTCCCGATGCCGGCGAGGATCGCGGCGAGACGGCCTCCATACTGGCCGGTATGCAGGTGCGCGTGCACGATATCCGGTTGAAGGTCGCGCAGGGTGCGCACGAGGCGCGGAAAGTATTGCACATCGCCGCGCCCGCGCCGCCCGATCTCGATGACGGGCACACCGAGCAAGGACTTCCGAGCGGCATCGAGTCCGGACGGATAGACCGAGACGACGGTGACGTCGACGCCCTCGGCGGGAAGGCGCGCGCAAAGACTGCGCACGAGAGCCTCGGCGCCCCCTTCCAGCAATTTTGGAACGAGATGGACGACCCGCGGCCGGGCGAGCATCCGGGATCGGCTCTCGATCTCGGAACGGAGCATATTATCCTATCGGCCGGCGTCTCCGGGAAACTTGGCCGTACGCTCGATGGCCTCTCCGAAGACCCCCTCGAGCCGCTCGACTTGCGTGTCCCACGAGAACTCCCGGGCGACATAGGCGTGAGCCTCGATCGAGAGCGAATCGCGCAGCGCCGGCTGCTCCAGCAACCGGGCGACCGCGCGTGCGAAGCCTTCGGGGTCGTCCGCGATAAGCAACTGGCAATCCGGCCGGGCACCGATACCCTCATTTGCGAACGAGGTCGCAACGATCGGGGTGCCGGTCGCCATCGCCTCGAGTACTTTGGTCTGCAGCCCGGTACCACCGCGTGTGGGCGTGACGGCCAGCGTCGCACGCTCCAGATACGGCGCGATTTCGGCAACTGGGCCGACGACCTCGACTCCCGGCCTTTCTGCGAGCGCCCGGACCGCCGCCGACGGGCGTGCCCCAACGACCTGAAAACGCGCCGCGGCGTGAGCCGCTCGGACCTTGGGCCAAACATTTTCGACGAACCAAATGACAGCATCGACGTTCGGCTGGTAACCCATGTTGCCGGTCATAACGATGACGTCATCGGCGCGACCTTCCCGTACGTAGCGGAACTGCTCGAGGTCTGCGCAGGTTCGGACCACGCTGACCCGCTCACTCCCGAGCGCCACGCGATCGGCTTCAGCACAGACGACGAGTCGTGGAAAGTGCGCGCACGCAGCCATTTCGTACGCTTGCAATCGACGACGCTCGAAATCATAGGCCACGCGCAGCGGCGCCGCGACCGTTCCACGCCGCATTTCTAATCCGCGCGAAAACGCGTCCATGAGATCCATGACGACCGGCGTTCGCTCATCCCAGACCTGCGGAGCTACGCGGATCGTGCTCGCGAAGATCACGTCGAACCGTTTCCTGGCAAGCACATCTCGCGTCGCACGCCGAAAAGCGCTCGTATCGTAAAACAACGCCTGCAAAGGGAGGCGCGTTGTCGGTGTTTTCGCCAGGATGGAAAGGAGCGAGGCCGCTCCGCCAACCGGAACGACGTCCATCAGTTCACAATATTGGCGAACCTCCGAGAGCGCGGCTTCGTCGAGCGGCTCGTCTGCAGCGGCAACCAACGTGATCGAGTGCTTCCGGCTCAGTCTTCGAATCGCGTGATAGACGCGCAGCTTGTCGCCCTTCGTCGTCGGGAAAGGGAAGCGCGGCGTCAGGAAGCAGATGTCCACCAGGTTCCGGTCGCCCACCAGCCGGCCATTCCCCTGCTCGCGCGCGCCTGGCTAGTTACTGAAAAATAACGTAGCCGCTGGCCGGCGGGACGCTATTCGGCATGGAAGGGCCATTTTCGAAGATCGCGCCCGTGTCGCCATAACAGTTGCACAGCGCCGTACCATGTATGACGAGGGTATGCCGGTACGTATGCCGCAACGCCGGCGCCGCGTGCGCGGCAACCCGGTCGGGATTGACGACCGTCGCGCACGGCCCGACGGAACGGCCATTGTCGAAGCATTGCGCGAACTCGCGCACGTAGGTACCCGCAGGATCCGCTAGCGACGCCGTATTCTTCGGATAGGCTTGATACGGCTCGTAGAATGTTAGCGCCGCTTCGGGACACACGTGGATCTGCGAGCGTTCGCCGCAAGCTCCGCCCCACTGCCACAGCCGATCCGGGTCATACGCCAGCATCAGGTCGGCGAGCGCGCGGGCGCGTACTGCCGGATTCGTCACGGACGGATTGACGACGAAGACGTTCTTGCCCGCACCGATAACGCGCATCATTCCGTCGAGGCGCACCTCAAGAATGGGGCTCGTCCACAAGTAGGGATTCTGGCGATCCTCGATTCCGTAGAAGCACGTGTCGCACATCGCGCCCCACGCATTCGGCGCTGCGACCACGACCGATGCGATCGAGGCGGTGCGTTCCTTGCCGTCATAGCCCTGCAGACCGTTGAAGACGACCGGTCGCGGAGAGAGTGCAGCCAACGCGGCTTCGCCTGCTTGCCACTGGCTGCGCGAAACGTTCGCATCGAACGGCGCCTTCGCGGTCCCACCGGCCGCGCTCGCGCAATCGTAGCCGCCGTCTTGAAGTCTGCCGACGCCCCAGCAGAGATTGCTATAGAACTCTTCGGGTGACGTCGCATCGTCGATTTCAATGAGCTCGAATTGATCGTGAGCGACCCTCTCGCGTAGCAGCGTAGTGGTTCGCGCTTGAAATTCGGGCGAGCCCGGATCGCCGTAGCGTTGAATGATCTTCCCATCGTACGACGCGGACAGCGTTCGATCGGGATGACCCGGCTGCGTATAGAACGCCCGCGAAGGCCAATCGCTGCAATCGGGTGAGGCGTACTGATTCGCACCATAGCCGCGCGTCGCCGAGCAGAGATTGGGATCGAAGTAGGTCATCGTCCTGAAATTGGCGGCGCGTACGCGCGTATTGAGGATGCCGGGGCCCGTCATCACCATGTCGAGGTACGGCGTCACGCGCTCCCAGTGATCGAATCCGAACGCCGCATCGTACTCCTGGGGCGTGTCGAACGCCGCCTCAAATGTCAGCGAGTGCGTCCGGTGCGCGAACTCGGCCGCGCACGCGGACTTTAGCAAGAACGCCGGCAGAACCAGAAGGCATGCGAGGATGCGAGCTGTCATTGCTCCGGGGACTTCGCTCGCGCACGCCGGGTCCATTGTAAGTCGCCGGTGTGTCGCCCCGCACTAGCCACCGGGACCTCGCAGCGCATACAGTCGAAGCATGCAAGCCGTGATCATCGAGCCGCAGGCGCTCTTCGTTCCGTTCCTCGCGCAGGCGCTTCGCCGGAGCGGGGTGGCCGTGCTTGGCTCGAGCGGCTGCGCTCACCCCGCAGCGCTCCTGAGACAGCGGCCCGATGTCGTCCTCGTCGATGTCGACCACGTCGCAGCCCCGCTCGGGTGCCTACGCGCCCTTCGCGCGGCGCTACCCGCCGCCCGTATCGTGGCGGTCGCGGACTGCCCCGAACCCGCCTGGACCGCTCTCGCGCGTGCGGCGGGAGCCGACGCGGTCCTGAGCGCGGCGGCTGATGAAGACGTCCTCGGCAGCGCAATTCTCGCCCACGCCGCCTAGCGCCACGTCGGGGTCCGCTGGAAAACTCCTCTGAACCCTAGGGGGACCCTAGCTAAAACTTTACCCTCAACTTCTATCCGCTTTGGCCCGACTTGTCGTATAAGGAGACCAGTAGTCCCACGGAAGGTCACCCTCAACGTGCTTCACCGCACACTTGAGGTCAGCGGGACGATCGACTCAGACGGTCGCCTACAGAGGATGGAAGAGATATGACTACTTTCGGCTTACGCGTTGTCGTTGTCGAATCGCAAGTATTGTTCGCCAAGGCGCTCAGCGGCATTTTTGCCGATGACGCCGATTTCAAAGTCATTGGCGACTATCGCACGCCGCTGACCGCGCCGCTGCAAACGGCCAATCCCGACCTGATCGTCATCGACCTTGACGGTCAGCCGGTCGATATCGCGCAAACGCTCGGCGCCTGCAAAGAAGGCGCGCCCGCCGCGCACGTCTGCGTTCTCTCCATGAACCTCTCGCCCGAGATCATGCAGCGCTGCCTCGCTGCCGGTGCCGAAGCGTACATCGTCAAGGACATTTCGCCCGCCGAACTTTTGCGCGCCGTCAAGACGGTCGCGGAGGGCCAATCCTACGTCGACCCGCGCGTAGCAGGCGGCTTGCTCAAGCGCCGCAGCCTCAACGGCGGCAAACCCGACATCATGGAACTCTCGCAACGCGAATCCGAAGTCCTCAAATTGATCGCCGAAGGCCTAGCCAACAAACAGATCAGCGCCCGCCTCCACCTCTCCGAGAAGACAGTGAAGAACCACGTCAGCCGCATCTTCTCCAAACTGAACATCTCCGCCCGAACCCAAGCCGCCGTCCACGCCATCCGCGCCGGCATCGTCTAGCGCGCGTCGATGACCAATAAAAGTGGAGGCAAGGAGACTCGAACTCCTGACCCCTTGCATGCCATGCAAGTGCTCTACCAACTGAGCTATGCCCCCACGTGTGCTCCCGTCCTCGGAAGCCGACCCGCCTACGTTCGAAGCGCCGCACGCGGAACCTTCGGATGCGCGAGCGGCTCCTGATGCAAGCGTCCGTTCTCGAACCGCCTTCGCACCGGTCGCATCGCACGAGCGTCGCGATCGTCGGCGGCGGCTTGCTCGGCTTGACACTCGCGCTACGTCTCGCGGAACGCGGCGATGCCGTGACGGTCTTTGAATCCGCGCCGGCACTCGGCGGCCTCGCGAGCACCTGGCAGATCGGCGACATCACGTGGGACCGGCACTACCACGTCACGCTCGCCTCGGACCGCGCGTTGCGCGGACTGCTCGGCGATCTCGCTCTGGAGAGTCAGATCGAGTGGACGCAAACTGGAACGGGCTTCTTCACCGACGGCCGCTTCCACTCGATGAACGGTTTGCTCGATTTCCTGCGTTTTCCGCCGCTCAACCTGATCGATAAACTGCGCCTCGGTCTCACAATTCTGTACGCCTCGCGCATCGCCGATCCGACGCCGCTCGAAAACACTTCGCTCGAGCGCTGGCTGACGCGACTCTCCGGGCGGCGCACGTTCGAGAAGATCTGGCGCCCGCTCTTACGCGCGAAGCTCGGCGAGCGTTACCGCGAAGCGTCGGCCGCGTTCATTTGGGCAATCATCGTGCGCCTTTATGCGGCGCGCCGCGCCGGACTCGGCAGCGAACGTTTCGGCTACGTCCCCGGTGGATACGCCACCGTTTTGACGGCCTTGCAGGCGCGCCTCGAAGCGCACGGCGTCGAGATTCGTCTCGGCAGCGATGTCGCGCACGTAGGTTCGTCCGCCGACGGGAAAGGCGTCACCCTCACCCAAGCCGGCAGTTCCGGCGAAGATTTCGATCGCGCCGTCCTGACCGTACCGGCGCCGCGCGCGGCGCAACTGGCATCCGGCCTCAGCGCGGAAGAGCGCCGCCGGCTTCAATCCAAGACCTATCAGGGCATCGTCTGCGCCTCGCTGCTCCTGGACGAGCCACTCGGCTCGTACTATGTCACGAATCTTACCGATGCGTGGGTACCGTTCAGCGCGGTTATCGAGATGTCGGCACTCGTCGACCGGCGTCACTTCGGGGGACGTGCGCTCGTGTATCTCCCAAAGTACGTCGCACCCGACGATCCGCTCTTCGAGCACGACGATGCCGCCATCGAGGAAGATTTCCTCACTGCGCTCGAGCGCATGTATCCGCACTTCAAGCGCAGTGGCGTTCGCGCGTTTCGCATCTCACGCGTGCGTCACGTCTTTCCGGTCGCCACGCTCGATTACTCGCGCGACGTGCCGGCGATCTCGACTTCAATTCCCAATCTGTTCGTCGTCAACTCGTCGCAAATCGTCAACGGAACGCTCAACGTCAACGAGACGGTGCAACTCGCCGAGCGTGCGCTGACCGAACTCACGAACCCAGTGGTGTCCCGATGAAACCGATCGCAAGCCTCTCACTCGACCTCGACAACGAGTGGTCCTATCTCAAGACTCGCGGCGACGCAGCCTGGGAGTCGTTCCCGTCGTATCTCGACGTCGTCGTCCCGCGCTTCCTAGGGATATTGAAGAGCCTCGAACAGCGCATCACGGTCTTCGTCGTCGGCCAAGACGCCGCGCTCGAGAAGAACGGCGCCGCGCTGCGCAGCATCGTCGCGGCCGGTCACGAGATCGGCTGCCATTCGTTCAAGCACGAGCCGTGGCTGCATCGCTACTCCAACGCCGAACTCTCCGAAGAACTCACGAGCGCGACCGACGCCATCACAAACGCGACGGGCGTGCGGCCGGTCGGATTTCGCGGCCCCGGTTTCAGCCTCTCGCGCCCCGCACTCGAGACCCTCGCCACGCTCGGTTACCGCTACGATTGCACGACCTTTCCGACGTACATCGGTCCGCTAGCGCGTCAATACTACTTCTGGACCGCGAAACTTTCCAAGAGCGAACGCGCGCAACGCGAAGCGCTCTTCGGTAGTCTGGCCGACGGTCTGCGGCCGTTGCGGCCGTACCGCTGGGACCTCGGCGCGCGCTCGCTCGTCGAGATTCCGGTCACGACCTTCCCGATCGTGAAGACGCCAATTCACTTCAGCTACATTCTCTATCTCGCGCAGCTCGCGCCGGCATTGGCGATTCCTTACTTCGCTGCAGCGCTCGCTGCATGTCGCGCGCTGGGAATCGCGCCGTCGCTGCTCTTGCACCCGCTCGATTTCCTCGACAGCGACGACGTCCACGAGTCGCTGCGCTTCTTCCCCGCGATGCAGATGCCGCGCGAGCGCAAACTCGCGGTCTTACAGCGCGCGCTCGAGCTCTACCGCAAGCATTTCGACGTCGTCGCGGTCGGCGAGCATGCCGCCGCGATCGAACTCGCCGACGCCGCACCGCGCATCGTCCCGCTCTTCGCGATGTAGGATTTGCGCCGAACCGGCGCTTTTGCTACACTGCCTGGTGCGGAGTATGCCGGGCAGTCGCGCGTCATACGGCGTGAGGAAAGTCCGGGCTTCACCGGGCAGCGTGCAGGATAACGTCCTGTCGGGGCGACTCGAAGGAGAGTGCCACAGAAACATACCGCCGGGCAACCGGTAAGGGTGAAATCGTGAGGTAAGAGCTCACGGAGCGTTGCGGTGACGTGCGCTCGGGTAAACCCCACGCGAAGCAAGATCGCTCGATCGCTCCTGCGGGAGCTGGGCGGCCCGCCCAAACGAGCTACATCGCACCGAGGCGCCCGGTGACGGACGCCCCAGATAGATGGCTGCCGCCGCGCAAGCGGTACAGAATCCGGCTTACAGGCATGCTCCGCAACTCCGGCCGCAACCGTCAAGGCGGCGCCGGAGGTTGCACCTAATATAGAACCCGGCGCCCGCGGCGCCCGGGATGTTTCACGGAGAGGTTGCTCTTGAGCGCTCAATTCAACAAGGACATGACGGTCGAAAATGCGTTCAAAACGCACGCCGGCGCGCGACGCGTGTTCGCTAAATTCCACCTCGGCGGCTGCTCGAATTGCTCCATCAGCGAGACCGAAACGATCGAGCAGGTCAGCCAAAGCTATGGTATTCCCCTGCCGATGCTGATGGAAGAACTCGATAAGCTCTTCTCACACGGCGGCCTCACCGTGGGCGACAAGGTGCGCCTGCCCGACGAGATTCGCAACAAGATTCCGCAACTCGCGAACGTCCCTGACGTCGGCGAAGTCAAGAGCCACGACGCCGGCGCCTACACGGTCGAGTTCGGTGACGTTCGCCTGCAAGGCTTGGTCGAGGACTTCATCAAAGTCGAAACCGCTGCGGCCGCTTCCGCTTAGCGCGCCCGCGCTTTAGAGGGCTTTGCGCTCGGAGAAGTTCTCGTCGGTGCCGTGCCAGTGAGCGATCGCGGGCTCGCCCGCTTTCCAACAGAGAAAGACGGGGCGGCCCTCACGCAAGGCTGGGAAATCCAAGAGGCCGAGGTCGGCATCTTTCACGACGCAACCGTAGGCTTCGATGCGATTGACGATGCGAACGATCTCCGCTTTCAACTCGGTGCACCGGCGGGCCTCACCGCGGCGCTCTACGTTGGTCGCGGACGTACCCATCGAGCGCCCCGCACGAAGCGCCGGATCGTTCTCCAAGAGCCGGATCGCCAGGTCGCGGCGCTTTTCCCACAGCTCCTCGATCAGCGGCGCGAGCTCCGGGATAAGGGCAGTTGCCTTTTCGGGCGAAAACAATTTCATGGGAACCCACTCCGCTTAATGACCTTCGTTCGCTTCGGTATCGGCGCGGTGCTTTCCGGTATGAGCAAAGGGGTCGTGTGAGCGCCGAGCACGCACTCGCGGTGCGCATCGTCGCGTTCGGTTTCAAGTACGGCCTGCCGCTCGATGCCGACCTGGTCTTCGACGTGCGCTTCCTCTCGAATCCGTACTACGCCGAATCGCTGCGAGATCTGACCGGAGTCGATCCGCCGGTGGCCGCCTTCATGCGCGAGCTTCCAGAGACTGCTCCGTTCCTCGAGCGCCTCTTCGGATTGATCGACTACGTACTGCCTCAGTACGTCCGCGAGGGCAAGTTGCGCCTGACGATCGGCATCGGCTGCACCGGCGGCCGGCATCGCTCGGTCTACGTCGCCGAAGAGCTCGCCCAACACCTCCGCATGCGCCCGGAAGTAGCGGTTACGGTCGAGCACCGCGAAGGAGAGGCGGCATGACCAAAGGACCTCTGCGCGTTATCCGCTGGTTCTACCCGGGGCTCGGCATCAAGCGCTGGCTGCTGCTGGCGATCCTTGGCGTCGTCCTCTTGGTCAACGGAGCCTTCCGTTGGTTCACCGCCGAGGGCGCGCATTTCACGATCAATCAACTCGTCGACGACATCGTCGACGACTTCATGCCGCTCTCCGTGCTGCCGTACGTCTTCATGGGCCTCGGTCTCGTCTTCGTCTTCTTCGGGATTCGCCAGTGGATGCGCGCGATCGTGCATGCGGTGACGCCGGAGAACAAGGATCGCATCGTCGATGCGTTGCTCGATATGCGTTTGCGCCGCGGCTACAAAGTCGTTGCAATCGGCGGCGGAACGGGCCTCTCGACGCTCTTGCGCGGACTCAAACGCTACACGAGCAATCTGACAGCGGTCGTAACCGTGACCGACGACGGCGGCAGTTCGGGCCGGCTGCAAAAGGAACTCGGCATTCTGCCGCCCGGCGACATTCGCAACTGTCTGGTCGCGCTCGCCGACGACGAAGCGATGGTGACCGATCTCTTTCGCTATCGCTTCAGCGAAGGCGAAGGGCTCTCAGGACACTCCTTCGGCAACCTTTTTCTGGCCGCGATGACCGGCATCACCGGCAACTTCGATCGCGCCATCAAAGAGTCGAGCCGCGTGTTGAATATCGAAGGTCGCGTGCTCCCATCGACGCTCGAGAGCGTGCGCTTGCGCGCGACGCTGGAAGACGGCAGCGAAGTGCGCGGCGAGACCAGCATTTCGACATCGACCGCGCCGATCTCGCAGCTGCTTCTCGACCCGCCGGGGGCCGAGCCGCTCGACGAGGTACTCGACGCCATCGCCGAAGCCGACGCGATCGTTCTCGGCCCCGGCAGTCTCTATACTTCGATTCTTCCGAACCTGCTCGTTGGCCAGATCGCGACGGCGATTGCGAACGCCACATGTCCGAAGATTTACATCTGCAACGTGATGACCCAGCCGGGCGAGACGGACGGCTACACCGCGGCGAAACACGTCTCGGTCTTGTTCGCGCAAAGCGCCGCGCGCGTCTGCGATTACACGATCGTCAACCTCGAGCCGCCGCAACGGCTGCTCGAAACCTACGCAGTCGGCGGGCAGATCCCGGTCGAGCCGGATCGCGACGCGATCGAAGCGCTTGGCGTTCGCGTCGTGGGCGCGAAGGTGATGAGCGAAACCGATACGGTGCGACACGATCCGCAGAAGCTTGCCGAGGTCGTCCTCAAACTGATCGACGACTGCATTGCCGAACGCTCGTCTTTCGTTCGGCTCTCCGCTCCGGCCCCGGCGATCGCCCTCAAGGAGTCGCGGCCGGCCCCCTAGCCCGTCGACAAGAGCTGGGCGGAGCGCTCGGCCGCGGCGGCGAGCAGTCTGCCTGCATCGCGCATCGCTTCGTCGCGCGGCATGGCAGCATCGGCGATCGCTATAGCGGTCACACCTCGCGCCCGCAAGGCTTCTTTCACACCCGGCTCGACGCGACCGCCGAAAGCGATGATCGTCACGGCACCGGCCGCATGAGCCAGACGTGCGACCCCGTCGACGGTCTTTCCGCGCAGCGTTTGCTCGTCGATACTTCCCTCGCCCGTGAAGACGGCTTCAGCGTTTTCGAGCGCGCGCGATAAGCCGCGCAACCCGGCGACGATCTCGACACCCGGCCGTAACGTTGCCGCCGTAAAGGCCAAGAGAGCGAACCCGAGTCCGCCCGCCGCGCCCGCGCCCGGATGATTGCGCCAATCGGCGCCAAGCGCGCCGGCGCCAATATCGGCAAAGTGCGCCAGTGCGGCATCCAGCTCGCGTACGTCGGCTTCGCTCGCCCCTTTCTGCGGACCGAAGACCGCGCTAGCTCCGCGCGGGCCGCAGAGTGGATTGTCAACGTCGGCGGCGACTTCGATCGTGGCCCGCATCGCGCGCGCATCGAGACCCGAGAGATCGATCTTCGCAAGCCCCCGTAACGTTGCGCCGCCCGGCGGCAACTCGTTTCCCGCTCCATCGATCAAGCGGATGCCGAGCGCTTGCAGCATACCGGCGCCGCCATCGTTCGTGGCGCTGCCCCCGATGCCGATGACGATGCGCGTGGCGCCAAGATCGAGCGCGGCACGGAAGAGTTCGCCCGTACCGTACGTCGTTGCTCGAAGAACGTCGCGGCGCGTTTCGGGCAACAGTTCGAGACCCGACGCGGCGGCCATCTCAACGATCGCCGTCGTGCCGTCGAGTGCGAACGCCGCTTCGACCGGCTCTCCGAGTGGCCCGCGCACCGTGCGCACGACGCGTTCGGCTCCGCTTGCCAAGAACGCGTCGACGGTGCCTTCACCGCCGTCGGCCATCGGCACGCTCGCGAGTTCGACTTCATCCGGAAGGGCGCGGCGCAGCCCGCGTTCAATCGCGGCCGCCGCTTCGAGCGCGCTCAGACTCCCCTTGAACTTGTCGGGCGCGACGACGATGCGCCGCAGCGTCACGTTACGCTCGCGCTAGATGTGCGTGAGCTGAATTGTGAAACTTCGCTGCTCGCCAGGCAGCAACGGCGGCGCGTTCGTATTTCCATTCGATTGATAGTTTGCCGCCGATGCGCTCCACGACCACGGGCCGTTCGGCACGTTGGGGATCCGGTAATTCCCATTCTGGTCCGTCGTCGCGTTCAGGACGAAATTGACCGTGACGCTCGCGCCCGCAATCGGCGCATTGCCGGTTGCGTCGGTTACTTGACCAAACACGGTCGCATAATTCCCGACCGCCGGGGTTTGGGGTCCGCAGCCCGCGAGGATCGTTCCCGCGAGCGCAAGGCTAAAAACAAAACACGCGACCTTCATAGTCGCGCGTTTTCATTCATGCGGGCACGCCGCCCTCTTCGGCGTCTTGCCGGTCCAGATTTTCCGCCTTCTCCACCTCGACCCAGCGGTTGGCAGCTTCGCGCGCTCCGTCGCCGGCGCGCTCTTTCAGCCATCCTAAAATCGCATCGTCGCTGCGGCGGGTCGCGATGGCCGCATCGAAATCCTCGGATGTGACCCCCCAGCGCTCGAAGACGCCTTTGTCCATTGGGCAGGGATAGATGTAATCGTGAATCGTCCCATCCGACGCCGCGCGAGCCTTGTCGAAGACGCGCAGCAGCCACAGGTAGCCGCCGCACTCATCCCGGCCGCGCCGCGGGAACGTCTTGCCGTCGCGAAAATCAGTCGCCATCGTTGGTAGCTCCTCCGCTCCGTGGGACCCGTCGCGCGGGCGATGAGATTCACCTCGCCGAGCCGAACCTCGCAGCGTTATGTTGCTTCACGAGCCGCGTCAGCGGCAGTATTTCGAAAGTGCCCTCGAGGCCGTCGGCCGCACGCCGCTGATCCGGCTGCGCCGCATCATCGATGGAGCTCCGTGTCTCGTGCTGGCCAAAGTCGAGTACGTCAATCCGGGCGGCAGCGTCAAGGACCGGCCCGCCGTCCGCATGATCGTCGAGGCCGAGAAAGCCGGCCTGCTGGCGCCCGGCGCGACGATCATCGAGGCGACCAGCGGTAATACCGGCACGGGCCTCGCCATGGCGGCGGCGATTCGCGGCTATCGCTGCATCCTCGTGATGCCCGACAAGATGTCGAAGGAAAAGATCGATCTGTTGCGCGCGTACGGTGCCGAGGTCGTCATCACGCCGACCAATGTCCCGCCGGATTCGCCCGAATCGTATTACGGCGTCGCATCGCGGCTGGTCGCCGAGATTCCCGGCGCATTTATGCCCAATCAGTGGCACAACCACGCGAACCCCGACGCGCACTATTACACGACCGGCCCGGAGATCTGGGAAGCGACCGGCGGAACGATCACGCACTTCGTCTCCGGCGTCGGCACGGGCGGAACGATCTCCGGAACGGCCCGCTATCTGAAAGAAATGAATCCAAACATTCACGTCGTCGGCGCGGATCCCGAAGGTTCGATCTATTCGGGCGACACGCCGAAATCGTACGCGGTTGAAGGCATCGGCATGTCCTATCTGCCGGAGACGGTCGACCTCAAAGTGATCGACGAGATGGTGCGCGTCTCCGATCGTGAGTCGTTCGTCATGGCACGTCGCATAACGCGCGAAGAGGGACTGCTGGTCGGCGGCTCGTCCGGTACCGCGGCCGTCGCGGCCGTACGGCTCGCCCAGACCCTCCCGCCCGAAGCGGTGCTGGTCGTGGTCTTCCCTGATTCCGGTCGCGGCTACATGTCGAAGATCTTCAACGACGANNATGATCGCCAACGGCTTCATCGCGGAGGGTAAACGCACGGCCAGCGTCGGCGACGTGCTGCGCAGCAAACAGCCCTTGCCCTCGATGCTTTGGGTCAGCGACGACGACGTCGTGCGCAACGCGCTCGATCTGCTTCGCAAATACGAGATCTCGCAACTGCCCGTAATGCGCGGCACGGAAATCGTGGGCAGCGTCAACGACGTCGCTGTAATGCAAGCGGTCTTCGACCAATCCGATCTCCTGCACAAGCCGGTCTCCGAAGTCATGGGCCGGCCCTTCCCGGCGCTCGAAACATCGGCGGCTATCGACAGTGCCTACAAATTGCTGACGCTTGCCAACGCCGCCATTCTCGTCACCGAAGCGGGCCGGCCGATCGGCGT
>PLDY01000158.1 GCA_003136895.1 Candidatus Erabacter solicola
ATGTTGAGCGGGAAGTTCCAGGGGACGATCGCGCCGACCACGCCGAGCGACTTCGGGTGCTCGGGGCCTTGCATCGCCCACTCGAGCTTGTCGGCCCAGCCGGCGTGATAGAAGAAGTGCGCGGCCGCTTGCGGGACGTCGAAGTCGCGCGATTCGCGAATCGGCTTGCCGCCGTCCATCGATTCGAGGATGGCGAATTCGCGCGAGCGCTCGGTCAGGGCGCGGCCGAGGCGAAAGACGTACTTGGCGCGCTCCGAAGGCTTCATCTTGCGCCAGTACTTGTCGTACGCTTTGCGCGCAGCACGAACCGCGCGGTCCACATCGGCGGCGTCGGCGAACGCGACTTCGGCTAACTGCTCTTCGGTCGCCGGATTGACCGTCGCGAAGTGCTCGCCGCTCGCGGGCGCGACCCACTCGCCGCCGATGAAGAGACCGTAGCGATCGCGGATCGTGACCGGCGCGGTCGATTCGATCGAGGGAGCGTAATCGAAACCGGGAAGAACGGCACTCATATCAAGCCATCGCCACATAAGCAGGCCCGGAGTACGAGCCGGTAAGTTCTTTTTCGCGCTGCATCAACAGGTCGTCGAGCAGCGACGAGGCGCCGATTCGAAAGCGGTCCGGATGCAGCCACGCATCGCCGAGCGTCTCCTTCACGAGCGAGAGGTAACCGAGCGCGGATTTGGTCGTCTTGATGCCGCCCGCGAGTTTGAGACCCACGACCCGGCCGGTCGCGCGGTAGTGATCGCGAATCGCCTCGCTCATCAAGAGCGCGATCCCCGGCGTCGTCGAGATGCCGATCTTGCCGGTCGAGGTCTTGATGAAGTCGGCGCCGGCTTCGATCGCAATGTCGCTCGCGCGCCGAATCGCGACGTACGATCCGAGTTCGCCGACCTCGAGAATCACCTTGAGCGTGGCTTTGCCGCAGGCTTCCTTGACGGCGACGATTTCGTCGAACACGTCGCTTTCACGCCCCGCGAGAAACGCGCCGCGATCGATGACCATGTCGATTTCGTCGGCGCCGACGGCGACCGCCTCGCGCGTTTCGCGTAGCTTGACGTCCAGCGGCGAGAGACCGCTCGGAAACGCGGTGGCGACCGATGCGACCAGGACCGAACTTCCAACCAGCGCGCGGACGCACTCCGGGACCAGCGTCGGATAGACGCAGACCGCAGCCACGCTGCGCACGCCGGGCGCCGGTGAAATCGCGCGCGCGCAGATCGAACGGACCTTGCCGGGCGAATCTTTGCCTTCGAGCGTGGTGAGGTCCATGCAGGCGATCGCGATGTCGATGCCGGCGAGCTTAGCGCTGGTTTTGATCGAACGCTTCGTCAAGACGGTCGCTCGCGCTTCGAGCATGACCGCGTCGACTCGAACGGGGGCTCGTGTCATGCCGCAAAGTTCGGCCAGGAAGGCCCCCCACCCCGCTAGGCAGCGTCGGGACGCCAAGAGAGAGGACACGAGGCGCGCTTCAGGAAGCGGCGAGGTGCGCGTCTCTTCAATAATTGTTAGGTATCGCGTGATGCAACGCCCCCACTCGATCTCGCGCAAAGGTGCGCTCGCCGGAATCGGCGCGGTCGCTGCGGTCGCCGGTGTGGCCGCGCCCACGGTGATCTTTGCGGCGCGCCGGCAGCGAGTGAGCGTCGCCATCGGTGCGCATTCGCTCGTCTATCTGCCTTGGGACCTTGCCCAAGGGCTGGGCTATTTTGCAGCCGAGGGCCTAAATGTCGCCATCACCTATACGCAAGGTGGCAGCGAAACCGCGCAAGCGCTCATCTCAGGGAGCGCGGACTTCAGCGGAAACGCGCTCGATCAGGCGATCGCCGCGCAAGCGCGTGGCAGGAGCCTGGTCTTGATTGCCGACTTCATGGCGCAACCCGGCGTCACGCTGCTGATTCGCCCGCAAGATCGCGAGCGATTCAGATCGTTCAGAGACCTCCGAGGAAAGGCGATCGGCGTTCCCACCCTCGGCGGCGTGACGCACGTCATCGCTCTCTGGGTGGCGCACAAAGCGGGGCTTTCGCGCGATGAGATCAGGATCGTCGGCGTCGGCGGCGGTGGAATGGCAATTGCGGCACTCGCGGACGGAACGGTCGAAGCGACCTTTGCGAACGATCCGTTCGTGACGCAGATGTTGCGCGGCGGTCGCGGGCTCTCGCTGCTCGACCTGTTCATTCCGGCGCAAGCGCGGAGCGCGATGGGTTACGAGGCATACTGTTTCACCGGTGCGTTGACACGCGCGGATGTCATCGAAAAGAACCCGAGGCTCACGCAGAAGGTCGTCAACGCATTGGTGCGCGCGATGAAGTTCCTCTCCCTCCGGAGTACGGCCCAAGTCGCGGGCGCGCTCAGTGAGGAACTGCGCGGGGGCATCTCAGCCGAAGAATGGATGCCCGGGCTCAACCACTCGCGCCCCGCTTATACGAACCACGGTGAGATCTCGCCTGACGGACTGCGTGCCGTGATCGAAACCAACGCCTACTTCCAGAACGACGATCCGGGTAAGATCGATGCCGGCAAACTCTACGACAACTCGTTCGTCGAGAGAGCCAACAGAACGGTCAAACTCTAGCCCCTCGCGGAGTATTGGCCGCCCCCAGCGAAATGGGCGAGCGATCATGTTTCGTTACCTTACCGCTGGTGAATCGCACGGTCCCGGCCTCGTCGGGATTCTCGACGGGCTGCCGGCGCATTTGGTGCTCGACTTCGACGCGATCGCCGCGACGATGCGCGCACGTCAGGGCGGCTACGGTCGCGGTGGACGGATGAAGATCGAGAGCGACGAGGTCGAGTTCCTTGCCGGAGTCCGCGGTGGAGAGACCCTCGGGTCGCCGATCGCGATCTTCGTGCGCAACCGTGACTACGACAACAACCGGGAGCTCATGGATCCGCGTACGGGCCATGGAAAACCACTGACGAATCCGCGCCCCGGTCACACGGATTACGCCGGAGCGATGAAGTATCGCCAGCGGGACTTGCGCAATGTGCTCGAACGCGCCAGCGCGCGTGAGACCGCGATGCGCGTTGCTCTTGGGGCGATCTGCGCCCAGTTTCTCGAAGCGCTCGGGATTCGCACGACGGCACACGTTTCGCAGATCGGCAGGGTCACCGCGCCGGAACTGACCGAGATCGATGTCGAACGCCGAAACGCTAGCGAAGTGCGCTGTCCGCACGAACCGACCGAACGCGCGATGATCGCCGCGATCGACGCAGCGAAGGCCGCTGGCGATACGCTCGGCGGCGCGTTCACGATTCGCGTGATGGGAGTGCCGGCCGGGATCGGCTCGAATCGGCAGCCGGACACGCGCCTCGACGGCGTGCTGGCCGGCGCGGTAATGGGGATGCAGACGGTCAAGGCCGTCGAGGTCGGTGCCGGGCGCGACGTTGCGGGCAAACCGGGCTCGGAAGCGCACGACATCTTCGCGATGGACAACGGTACGGTCGTGCGGGGCTCCAATCGCGCGGGCGGGATCGAGGGGGGCATCTCCAACGGTCAGGACATTGTGGTACGCGTCAGCGTCAAGCCGATCCCCACGCTGATGAAAGCGCTGCCGAGCGTGAACTTGCACGAAGGCAGCGCGGCGCCGGCAAGCATCGTGCGCAGCGATGTCTGCGTGGTTCCGGCCGCGTCGATCGTCGGCGAGGCGATGGTGCGGCTGGCGCTGGTCGGGCCGGTGCTGGAGAAGTTTGGCGGCGATTCGATCGACGAGACGCGCGAGAATCTCGAACGGGCGGTAGCCGCGGCGGCGCGTCTGTTCGACCACAGCACGCCGCCGGCGTCGTGAGCAAGCCGCACATCGCGCTGATCGGGTTCATGGCGGCAGGCAAGACGACGATCGGGCGGCGGCTCGCGCAGGAGTTGGAATTGCCGTTCGTCGACACCGATCAACTCATCGTCGGCCGGCATGGTTCGATCTCGCGCCTGTTCGCCCGTTACGGCGATGAAGGTTTCCGCAAACGTGAACTGGAGGCCGTCCGGGAAGCCCTCGACGGGCCGCCGGCCGTGATCGCTCTGGGCGGCGGCGCGGTCACGTATGGCCCGACGCGCGATCTCGTTGCGGAACGCGCGCTACGGGTCTATCTCGACATTCCGCTCGAGACGCTCGTGAAGCGGCTGCGGCGCGCGCGCCACCTGCGGCCCGTCATGGGCAAAGAACCGACGCCGGAGCGTATCGCGGCTTTGCTTGAAGCGCGCCTCCCGCTCTATCGCGAAGCCGAGATTGTCGTTGCGGGCGGCAAAGGTTCGCAAGTGGGCCTCGCGCGTGAAATCGCCGATCTGGTGCGCGCGCGGTGACGCGCCTCGACGACCTCGGCTACCCAATCGTGGTCGCGGATGACGCCACGCCGGAGCTCGCAAGTTTCATCCGCGAACGCGCGTATAAACGCGTCGTCGTGCTGGCCGATCAGAAGGTAGCGCGGCGCGCGCACGGCATCGCGCGCGCTCTACGCGCTCAGGCCGAAGTCCTCGTCTTTCCGCTGGGCGAGCGCCGCAAGACGCTGCGCACGTTAGAGCGCGTGCTAGAAGCGTTGGCCGAAGTAAAGGCCGACCGGACGACTTTGCTCGCGGGCGTGGGCGGCGGTGTGGCTACGGATTTGTTCGGCTTCGCGGCCGCGACGTATATGCGTGGCGTACCGTTCGTCGCGGTTGCGACGTCGCTCGTCGCGATGGTCGATGCGGCGGTTGGCGGGAAAACCGGTGTCGACTTGCGAGCCGGTAAGAACCTCGCCGGCATCTTCAAAGATCCCGTCGCAGTCTTTTGCGACATCGGTGCGCTGCGCACGCTCTCGGAACCTCACCTTCGCGAGGGCCTGTCCGAGCTGGTCAAGCACGGCATCATCGAGGGCGACGAAACGTTCGATTCGCTCGAAGTCTTGGCGGCTCATTCGCTGCGCAAGTGGCCGTGGGAGTCGGTGATCGCCGATTCGCTGCGCGTTAAAGCGATGGTGGTCGCGGACGATCGGCTCGAGCGCGGAGCCCGCGAAGTCTTGAACTTGGGCCATACGTTCGGACATGCGATCGAGTCGGTCAGTAACTACCGCGTCTCGCATGGCTCCGCGGTCGCCATGGGCTTGCGGGCCTCGGGCCTGCTGGCATTGCGCACCGGCCGCTTCTCGGCGAGCGAACACATGCGCGTCTTGGCTTTGCTCGCACTGTTGCGCTTGCCGCTCGTCACGCCGTTCGACGATGTCGACGCACTCTTGGCCGCCATGAGCGTCGATAAGAAAACGCGCGGCGGAGCGCTACGTTTCGTCTTGCCGCGCGCGTTGGGCGACGTCGAATATGGCGTGACGGTCCCGTCGCGCACGCTGCGCGCCGTGCTGGGCCGCATCCGGGAAACGCCGGGAGCGGCGGAGTTTCGCTGATTCGCGCCGTTGACGTGCTCGTGCAGCACCGCACGGCAAACGTCGAGCGACCGCTGACGTATCTGGCTCCCGACGGCATGCAGCTCGGCATCGGAGACGTCGTTCGCGTGCCACTCGGCCCACGCGAACTCTACGGTTTCGTCGTAACGTCGCCGTACGAAACGGCCGCACGCGATACGCTGCGCAAGATCGCGGCCCGAATCGACGCGCCGCCGGCGTTCGATGCCCGGGCGCTTTCGTTGGCGCACTGGATGGCGGAACGGTACTGCTGTTCGCTCGGCGAGGCACTGGCTCCGATCGTCTACGGCGCGGCGATGCCGCGCGTTGTGGATCGCTTCGTGGTGAAGGGTGCGCTCGAGCCGGCGCGTTTCGGCTCGGTTCCACCGCGCCTGCTGAGGTTGATCGCTGAAGATTTTCGGGAGGGCTTCGGGATGGACACTCTGCTGCGGCATCCCGAGGCGCGCCGAGCCGGGGATCGCCGCACGTTGCTCGCGGCGTTGAGCGCGCTTGTGCGGGCAGGCGTGCTGGAGCGGCAACGCTCGTTTGTCGCGCCGCGCGTTGCGGAAGCGACCGAGAAAGTACTCGAGGCAACGGGCCTCGCCGTGCGCGGTCCGCGCGTCGAAGCATTAGTCGCCCGCGTCGTGGCCGAAGGCGTGCTGCGCCGTCGCGACGCGCTCCTGGGAGGTTTTTCACAAGCTACGATCGTCCGCGCCATTCGGACCGGCGTGGTACGCGAGGCGCCGCGTCGCGCCGCCGACCGGCGCACCCACGGACCGGTCGAGTCGCAAGACTTCGCACCGACACCCGAGCAAGCGATCGCAATCGATAGGATCGTACGCGGCGTGGAGAGCGGCGCGTTCCATGAGTTCTTGCTGCAGGGCGTCACCGGCAGTGGAAAGACCTTTGTTTACATTCGCGCCATCGCGCGCACGCTGGCGCTCGGTGGCCGCACCATCGTCTTGGTTCCGGAGATCGCATTGACGCCGCAGACGGCGCGCCGCTTCGAGGGCGCGTTCGGGGAGCGCGTGGCCGTGCTTCACTCGGGTCTCTCGGAGCGCGAACGTTTCGACAGCTGGCACGCGGCCGCGCGCGGCGAGATCGACGTGATGGTTGGACCGCGGAGCGCGTTGTTCGCGCCGCTACCGGGCCTACGTCTCATCGTCGTGGATGAGGCCCACGAACGCAGCTACAAACAAGACGGCGTTCCCCGCTATAATGCTCTCGATGTCGCGCGCGAGCGGATGCGTGCGAGCGGAGGAACCCTGGTTCTGGGCAGCGCGACGCCCCCACTTGAAGCGTACGTCGCCGCGCTGGATGGTCGAATCGCACACTTGCGCCTTCGCTCGCGCGCCAGCGCGCAACCGATGCCGGCGACGCACATCGTCGACTTGGCGCGTGAGTTTGAGCGCGGTAACAGGCGAATCTTTAGTTCGCTCTTGACCGCTGCGATCGGCGCCCGGCTCGAACGCGGTGAGAAGACGGTGCTCTTCGTGAACCGGCGCGGCAGTTCGAGTTTCATGCTGTGCCGCGCGTGCGGCGCCGTGCCTGAGTGCGCTCGCTGTAGCGTCTCGCTGACGGTCCACCGCGCGGAGCACCTGCTTCGCTGCCACCAATGCGACGCGCAGCGGCCTATTCCAACGGCCTGTCCGAAATGCGGAGCACCGCAGATCCGCGAGTTCGGAGTCGGTACGCAGAAGGTCGCCGAGGCGGTCGAGGCGCTCTGGCCGCAAGCGCGTATCGTGCGCATGGATAGCGACACGACGACGCGCGTCGGCGATCACGCGCGGCTGCTCGACGAATTCGCCGCGCGCGGCGACGTGTTGGTCGGTACGCAAATGGTCGCGAAGGGCCTCGATTTTCCGACCGTCACACTAGTCGGGGTGGTTGCCGCAGATATCGGATTGCATATTCCTGAGTTTCGCGCGGCCGAGCGGACGTTCGATCTGATCACACAAGTCGCCGGTCGCAGCGGCCGCGCCCGCGCCGGCGAGGCGATCGTGCAAACGTACAGTCCCAATCATCCGGCGGTCACGTTCGCGGCGACGCACGATTTCGACGGATTTGCCGCGCAAGAATTCGAGCAGCGGCGCGAGTTGGGCTACCCGCCGTTCGGCGAACTGATCTATCTCGGGATCATCGGCCGGCGCCGCGACGCGGTTGTGACGGCCGCGCAGAAATACGCGGATGCGCTGCGCCTTCTGCCGGGCGTCGAAGTGCTGGGTCCCGCGCCGTATCCGATCGCGCGTGCCAATGACGAGTGGCGTTTTCGCATCGCGCTCAAGACGGCCGACGGCGCGGAACTGCGCACGTATCTGCGAGGCAGCCTTATCCCGCTTGCTCACTGTGAGCGTATGACGAGATTAGCGGTCAATGTCGACCCGTAAGCGTGCGCCGGCCTTACATCGGGACGGGATCGCCGCCGGGACAGAACTTTACATGGACCGCGTGCGGCACGTAGTATCCGTGAATGTCGTAGTGAGCAAAGGCCATTCCCGGATGTCCGTGCGGCAGAAATTCGATGTCGACGTGATCGATCTGGTAGCCCGGCAAGGGCTTCAGAACGTTGCGGAAGCTCTTTCCCTGCGCGAAATCTTTTGGAAACAGCATCAGTTCGGTGAAGATCGGTTTACCTTGATAGGTGCCGTAGATCGTCGTCGCATGGGGACCGGCTTTTAGGTCCGCCCAGTGTTCGCCCATCCCGACGACGCACGGGCTCACCAGCACGAACGACTTTGGAATCCCAGCCGGATGAATCTTGGGTTGCGGGGGCAGCGTCATGCCCGGGGGTGCGCCGGCGGCCCAGACCAGCGATGACGACGAAAGCAGAAAGCACGCCGCCAGCATGGCGAAAACGCCCTTGATCATATCCGACCTCCTTTAACAGGTAAGGTCGGCAAGCGTTTCGTCGCGAGCACGAGGGACCTTTGCCCGCAGAGGTTGTGGCTGCGACGAGCCGTAAGTTCACATATAGAGATGATTTTCAACGAAGGCGAGCCCGCCGCGACGACCGGACTCAACGGCACCACCAATGTCGAGGCTGCGGACGACTTTGATGCGATCGACGAGATCGACGAACTCGGCGATCCGCTCGAACGAGAAGAGTTTGAACGCGAAGCGACCGGGGACGCTGCGGCCGACGTAGCGCCCGCCGAACCGGACGCGCCGCCGAATCCCTTCGATCCGCTCGGAATCAACGAGGCGGCCGCTGAGGTCTGGCAGTCGCTCTTGACCAATCCGGGTTCGTTCGCCGCGTCGCAGATGAACTTTGCCAACGCTTGGATGGGGGTAGCCACTCGTTCGTTTGTACCGGCCGGTCAGCGTCCGGCGCCGGTCATCGAGCCGGTCAAAGGCGACAGCCGCTTCAAGCACGCGGCGTGGACCGAGAACCCGATTTTCGAAGCGATGAAGCAAGGCTATCTGCTCGCGACCAAAGCGATGCTCGACGGCATCGATGCGGCGGAGATCGACGGCGAGACCAAGACGCGCGTCAAGTTCTTTGCCAAACAGTTCTGCGACATGATGAGCCCGACGAACTTCGCATTCCTCAACCCTGCCGTGATCGAGGAGACGCTGAAGTCCGGGGGCGCCAACCTGCAGCGGGGCGCGCAGAACGTGCTCGAGGACATGCGCGACAACGAGGGCCGCCCGGCGCTGGTCGACAAAAAAGCCTTCACAGTCGGCAAGAACGTCGCCACCTCACCCGGTACGGTCGTGTACCGTAACAAACTGATCGAATTGATCGAGTATACGCCGACCACCGCGACGGTCTATGAGAAACCGCTCGTCATCGTGCCGCCGTGGATCAACAAGTTCTACATCCTCGACCTGCAGCCGGCGAACAGTATCATCAAGTTTGCGGTCGACGCCGGTGTTCGCACGTTCGTCGTTTCGTGGCGCAATCCGGATAAGTCGCTGTCCGATATGGGCTGGAACGACTATCTCAAACTCGGTCCGTTGAGTGCGAGCCGCATCGCTTCGGCGATCAGCCGCTCGCACGATGTCAACATGATCGGCTACTGCATCGGCGGCACGCTAACGTCGGAGATGCTTGCCTACCTCGCGCGCACGGAAGAGACTCTGGTGAACGCAGTGACGTTCTTCGCGGCATTGACCGATTTCGAGGATGCCGGCGAGATCAAAGCGTTCCTCAGTCCCGCAGCATTGGCCACGATCGAGAAGAAGATGGACGAGAAGGGCGTGCTCGACAGTAGCGACATGGCCGACACGTTCAACATGCTGCGCGCGAATGATCTGATCTGGAACGTGGCGGTCAACCGTTATCTGCTCGGCAAAGATGCGCCGGCCTTCGATCTGCTCTTCTGGAACAGCGATGCCACACGCCTGACGCGCGCGATGCATCGTTACTACCTGCGCAACATGTATCTCGAGAACAATCTGGTGAAGCCGGACGTCTTGAAATTCAAGGACGTTCCAATCGATTTACGGCGCGTGCGCAACGACGTCTACTCGGTCGCGTCGGTCGAAGATCACATCGCGCCCTGGCGCGGCGTCTACAAGATGACCCAGTTGTTCTCGGGCGACGTCCGTTTCCGGCTTGGGCACTCCGGACACATCGCCGGAATCATCAACCCGCCCTCGTCGGGCAAGGGCAACTACTGGAGCGCGCCCGTCAATCCGCCGAGCGCCGACGAATGGTTCGCATCCGCGGAAAAGACCTCGGGCTCGTGGTGGGATGACTGGAAAGCCTGGCTGACCGCGCGCTCAGGCGAGCAAGTCCTGGCTCCGGTCGCGCCCGGCAACAAGCACTTCAAAGCACGCGGTCCCGCACCCGGAACCTACGTCATGGAGAAAGCCTAGTACGCTGGAAGCGCAGGCTTACTTCGCTTTGGCTTCGGCCTTCTTGGGGGCGGCTTTCTTGCGCGCTGGTTTCGCGGCGACTGCCGGCGCGGGCGTTGCTGCCTTGATGCGAGCGGCGCGAACCAGGCGCGATTTCTTGCGAGCCGCCTTGTTCGGATGGATGATGCCCTTGGTGGCGGCCTTATCGAATTGGCTCTCAACGCCGCGCACGGTCTCAGTCTCGCCGGTCGCGTGAGCCTTCTTGAAGAGCGTCTTGAGACGCGTCTTCACGTCGCGATTACGCAGTTCGCGCTTCTCGGACTGACGGACCCATTTGACGGCGGCTTTGATATTCGGCAACGAGTTCTCCCAGGGCTGAAAAAGTGGTTGCGCCCGCTTGGGCACGCGCGGCATTGTACCATAGCCCGCCGGGACCGTCTACGCTAATGCACCATCCGGACCTCCGTTCGGGCCATGTCCCGCTCCCCGCACCCGGTCCCGGGTACGACCCGGCCGGCGACGCGGCCCACCTGGTCAAAATGGGGACACCCTCGCCGGCGAGCGAGCCGATCCCGGGCACCCAATTGCTCGATTCGCTCGGACGGGGGCAGCGCTTCGTGGTGCGCGTCCCGGACGACTGGAACGGGGACTTGGTCGTCTGCGGCACTCCAGCAACGCGCAGCGAGTTCGCTAACGACACGATTTTCGGCGACTATGCGATGGCGCGCGGCTACGCATTCGCATCGAGTAATAAGGGAATTCCGTACAACGGAATCTTGGAGCCGTCGAGTGCGACGCCCGACCAGAGTTCCGCCTATCCGATTCCGTTCGATATTGAGGGCTTGCGCCAGAACGGCATGGTCGTGCGCTTCGGCGCGCTTTGGCCAAATGTTGTTCCGGTTCGGACTTGGCACGAGGATTTGGGCGCGATCGTGAGAGCGGCCAAAGAGCACGTGCGCGCGGTGACGCGCAAAGCTCCGAAGCGCACCTATGCCGCCGGCTTGTCGATCGGCGGGGGGCAGGTGCGCTGGTTGCTCGAGCGCGAGCCCGAACTCGTTGACGGCGGTCTCGAGTGGGCGTCGGTCTACTGGTCGCCCGACGAAAACATCCTGGGCTACTTGCCGGAGTTCATCCGCGCGATGCCGGCATACGTGCGCAGCGGGTATCGCGACGCCGGTGCGCACGAAGCGATCGTCGCTGCCGGCTTTCCGCCCGATCGTATCCAAGCGAACTCCGCACATCCCTCGCTTTGGGACGATCATTATTCGAGGCTCGCACCGTTCTATGCCGACCTGACGACGTTTGCGTTTGCGAAGCTGCTCGATTCCGAGGCCGATTCGTGGTGCGGCGATCCGCCTAACGTCACGAATCCAGTCACGGGAGCGAGTGAAGGTGGGCCGTGCAACGCCCGCGATCTCGCGCTGCCGGCGGCGCGCGCAGCTTACCTTCCATCGCGGGCGGCGAAACGCGCGATCGCCGAGTTCGCGCACTCAGGCCAAATCGAACGCCCGCTGATCGGCATCGCGGGGACCGCCGACATGTTCGTCACGCCGCAACACAACTTCGAACCCTACTTGCGAGCCGTCCGTGCGGCCGGTCGCGGCGACCGGTACTGGCAATATCTCGTTGAAGGCGGCCCACATGTGGACGGGTACGCGGCTCTTGGATACGGGCTACAGCCGCAGCTGCCGTTCGTGTGGCACGCCTTCGATCAGCTCGTGCGTCTCGTCGCCGACGGCGAGCGGCCGGCCGGCGCCGGAACCGCGCGCTTGGTGCGCGAACCGAATGACATCGCTTGAGAGGCGGAGAGATGGATACTCAACAGCCGACCGCGCCCGTTCCCTCGAATCGGCCAGGACTGTCGGAGACAGGCTGGGCCGCGCTGTGCCATCTCTCCTCACTCTGTGGTCTGTTGACGCCGCTTGGAAATCTCATCGGGCCGCTCGTGGTCTGGCTCGTCAAGCGCGACGATTCGGCCGCCGTTAACGACCAGGGCAGAGAAGCGGTGAACTTCCAGCTTTCGATGACGCTCTACGCGCTCGCCACCATACTGGCATGCGGGCTCCTGGTCTTAGCGAAGCTGATCCTCGTCGTGTTCTTGGCGATTCCGATTGCACTTTTCATCTCGCTTCTCGATTTGATCTTGACCGTCGTCGCCGCAAATGCAGCCAGCAACGGAAAACTCTATCGCTATCCGATGACGATTCGCTTCATCAAATAGCCGAAGCTACTTCGACTCGCGCGCGATGATCGTGCGGTAGCTGTCGTAGCGCGAAGGAGCGATCGTGCCGTATTCGACGGCGGTCGTGATCGCGCAGCCGGGTTCGGTGCGGTGGCTGCAGTCGGTGAAGCGGCACGTTCCGATCAACGAGCGGAACTCGACGAAGCCTTCGGCGACTTCAGCCCAGGGAATGTCCCGCAATTCGAACTCGCTGACGCCCGGGCTATCGATCAGGAACCCATCGGCAAAATGGTGCAGGCGCCCGGTCGTCGTCGTTTGCTTGCCGCGGCCGATTTTGGAGAGGTCGCCGACGGTGGCGGTTCCACCGAGCGCTTTGAATAGCGAACTCTTGCCGACGCCCGACTGTCCGATCAGCAAGGTGCGATGGCCGAGGAAGGCGGCCTCGATCGCGTCGATACCGACCTTGGCCCGTGGGTTCGCAGCCAGAACGTCGTAACCGATCCCCCGGTAAAGCGCGAGGAATTGCGTCACGAACGGGGCCTCGGCCAAGTCGGCTTTGGTGAAGACGAGGCGCGCCGTTAAGCCATGGATCTCGGCGAAGGCCAAAAGTTCGTCGACCATCGCCGGGTGTAACGGAGGCTGAGCGAAGGCCGCAACGATGGCGATGCCGTCGATGTTGGCGGCCATGNNCGTGCGGCCGCCGCCCGTCTTGCGTTCCAGGGCGAAGGTGCGAGGCTCGCGGCGATCGATGACGACGCGTTCGTCGTCGAGCGGCAAGGCGTGGACGAGGTCGCCCGGGACGAGCGAGAGGCGCTCGACGTGCTTGCGCAGCGAAGCGAGGTGAAGCTCGTCCGAGCCCTCGAACGCGATCCACGCCGCATTTCGGCCGACGCTGACGACGCGGGCCGGGCGGCTCTCGCCGGCGTTACGCATGACTCACATCGGCGAACGTATAAAGATGAAGCGAACCTCGAAAACGCAAGGAGCTCGTTGGAACGGTCCGCCAGCGCACGATTTGAAAGCGTACTCGCTCCGAGCGAGCGCGCTGCAGCCGTTACGGCTTTGGATTCGGCCGGGGCGAAGGTCACATCCTGGGGCGTGGCCGGCGCGAGCCGAACCTACGCGCGCCTGCGCCTAACGGCGACGACGGACGTGGAACGCGTGCGCGCCGCGATCGACGCACGGATCGACGAGCCGGCGCTGACGGTTCTGCAAGTCGCGCCGCGTGAATCCGAGCGTCTTCCGGCGCTGCTCGAAGCGCTTGCCGGGGCCGGCCGGCCTGCCGGTATCGTCGAGGCCGGGATCTGCGACGGCGGACTCTGCGTCGAATTGGACGAGCGCGCGACGCCCTTGAGATTCCTGGTCGACATCATCGACGTCGAGTTGGCGCCGGCGCCCGGCCGGCGCATCGTTGCCCTGCTGCCGCTCGATGACGCGAGCCTGACGGCCTTCGCTTCGGCCACTCTGGCGGCGCCGGAGATCGACGGCTCGCGACTCGTCGAGCGTTACGTCGAGCCGCTCCTGCGCGGGGGCGCGTAATGCCGGCGTGGGGTTTTACGCTGCCGGACATTTCGTTCGGCGTCGCCGACGTCTTCGACATTCTCGCGACCGCGACGCTTGCGTACTATCTGCTGCTCTTGATTCGCGGCACGCGCGCGGTACCGATTCTGCTCGGAATCATCCTGCTCGTCATGGTTCTGGCGGCCGCGAATTCGTTTCACTTGCTGGTGCTCGCGACCGTGATGCAGGTCGTGCTTCTCGGTACCGCCGTCACCTTGCCGATTGTCTTCCAACCCGAGTTGCGACGCTTTCTCGAGCAGCTCGGGCGTGGCGGGATGCTGGCGCGACGCGAGGCTGCCGACGAAGCCGCGATGTTGGAAGAAGCGGTCACCGTCTTGGCGCGCGCCGCCGTGCTGCTCGCACGCAATCGGGTCGGCGCGCTGATCGCGGTCGAAGGCGCGACCGGGCTACGTGAGTACGTCGAGAGCGGAACGCGACTCGACGCCCGGCTCTCGGTCGAACTGTTGCTCTCGCTCTTCGCGCCGCGCTCGCCCCTGCACGATGGTGCGGTCATCCTCAAGGGGATGCTGGTCGAGGCGGCCGGCTGTTTCTTGCCGCTTTCGGATAACGTCTTGACCACGAGTCACCTCGGCACGCGACATCGTGCCGCAATTGGACTGAGCGAACAGACCGATGCCGTGGTGCTGGTCATCTCCGAACAGAGCGGCGCTATCTCGGTGGCGCGTCTAGGAAAACTGTCGCGCGAGCTGGACGATGAGACTCGTTTGCGCAGCGTCCTGCTCGCGTGTTGCCGAGCCGCGCGCGGCAGCCGGCCGCAGCGCGCCAACGGCTGGCGCTTCGGACGGCGAGGCGTCGCCGGTGCTTGAACGGTTGCAAAACAATCTTGGCTTGAAAGCGATCTCGCTTGCGATCGCGATCGCCGCCTGGGCCTATCTGCGGCTCGCGCCCAATCCGATCGTGGCCGCGCACTTCGTGCAGCAGATCAGCGTTCCGATCACGACGACTGGCTTGCGGCCCGACTACGTGGCACGGTACACGGAAAAGCAAGCCGTGGTCGAGGTCGTCGTGCCGCGCACCGGCCCGGCGATTCGGCCCGACGATCTGCGCGCGGTCCTGGACCTGGAGAGCCGCGGTTCCGGAGTCTACAACGTGCCGATCAAGGTGATTGCGCCTAAGCTCGAGGTCAGGTCGCTCGCGCCGGCCTCGGTCACGCTCTCGCTCGAAAAGATCGAAGAACGCAGTTTGCCGCTCGTCGTGCACTACGTCGGCGACCTGCATCGAAACGTGGTCGTCGCCAACATCAGTTTCGATCCGGCAACGGCGATTCTGCGCGCGCCCTCGAGCGAGTTGGCCCACGTCTCGGGGGTGCGCGTCGATATCACGCTACCCGCGACGCCGTCGTCGTTCGACGGGATGGTGCGTCCGGTCGCGATCGACCAGCGCGGGAGCGAACTCGGCGGGATTGCGATTGCGCCGAATCTCGTGCGCGTGCGTGCGCTCTTCGCCGTTTCTCAAACCGAAAAAGGCAAGTGATGCCGCGCGTCTTCGGAACCGACGGCGTGCGCGGCATCGCGAACGTCGATCTCACGCCGGAACTTGCGTTCCGTATCGGGCGCGCCGGCGCACACGTGCTCGCGCGCGACTGCGATCCGTCGCGGCCATTTGTGATCGGGCGCGATACACGCCTCTCGGGGACGATGCTCGAGGCAGCAATCGTTGCGGGAATCACATCGACCGGGCGCGACACGCTCTCGGTCGGCATCGTTCCGACGCCGGGAGTGGCGCGTATCGTGGCGCTGATCGAAGCCGCGGGGGGCGTCATGATCAGTGCGTCCCATAATCCGATTGAAGACAACGGCATCAAGTTCTTCGGGCCCGACGGCTTCAAACTCGATGACGCACTGGAGAGCGAGATCGAACGTACGCTCACGAGCGACGACGCGATTCCGCGTGCGACGCGCGAAGCGGTCGGAATCGCGAAGGCCGCTCACGGCTTGGTCGACCGCTACTTCGCGACGCTGATTGAAAACGGCGTCGACCTGTCGAACCTCACGGTTGTCGTCGATGCCGCCTTCGGCGCGGCTTATCTCGTTGGCCCGCGCGCCTTCACGCGCCTCGGCGCGCGCGTCGTCGCACTGCACGCCGAGGACGATGGCTCGCGCATCAACGTGCGCTGCGGCTCGACCGATCTCGGACCGCTCGCGGCGCGAGTACGCGAGTTGGCCGAGGCCCATCCCGCCGCGCATGTGGTTGGTGTCGCATTCGACGGCGACGCGGATCGTGCGCTGTTCGTCGATGAAAGTGGTGCGACGCTCTCCGGCGACCATGTGATGCTGGCGCTGGCGCGCGAGAAGAAGCGGCTCGGAAAACTGACCGGTGACACGCTGGTGGCGACGGTGATGAGCAACATTGGGTTGGAGCGCGCGCTGAGCGACGCGGGGATCAGGCTCTTGCGAGCCGCGGTCGGGGATCGCCACGTTTTGGCGATGATGCGCGAAGGCGGCTTCACGCTCGGCGGCGAGCAGTCGGGGCACATCATCGATCTCGAACAAAACACGACCGGAGATGGGCCCAGGACCGCGGTCACCTTGCTATCGCTGGTCGCGCGCGACCGGACGACGTTGCGCGAACTGATCTCGGCAATGCACGTCTATCCACAGATTCTCGTCAACGTTCGCACCTCGCGCAAAGACGTCTTGAACCAACCGGACGTGAAAGCCGCCGTCGACGAGGCCTCGCGCAGCCTGGGCGGGGATGGACGGATTCTTGTTCGCGCTTCGGGGACCGAGCCGCTGGTGCGCGTGATGATCGAAGGCGACGACCGCGCCCGGATCGAGAGCCTCGCCGCAGCCCTGGCGGGAACCATCGAGCGCGCAGCACAACACCACTAGCCCGAAACGCAACGTCCGAGAAAGAACGCGATGAATATACGTTTGGCCCTAGGCCTGATTCTCAGCTGCGCCGTGCTCTTGTCGCCGAGCTTTGCAGCCTCGACCCAATATCAACTGAAAGCGAAGTTCGTCCTGGGCGGCGAGGGCGGCTGGGATTA
>PLDY01000026.1 GCA_003136895.1 Candidatus Erabacter solicola
ATTTCGAAGCGTTGTAGTTAATGCTCGCGGACGCCGGCGTAGCGATCAGCACGGCGGCGGCGAGGGCGAGGGCGACCATGGATTTCATCTCAAGTCCCTTCTTCCAAAGCGAGCGTAAAGCTCCAGGCAGCGGTTCAAGCAGGTTAACGCGGCGTCCCCGCGATTCGTTTCACTCGCGGGCGATCACCGCATCGACATCACCCGGCTCGACGACCGCGCCACCCGTTCCCATCGCGCGAGTGACTTGCCAGCCCCAACTCGGGTGCGCCGAAGGATTGGTGACGCGATTCTCGCCGGTCGATAGAGCGCAGCAGGCCATTGATGCGTGTGCACCGGCGTGCGATCGCCTGGACCTAGCCGAGTATCGAGCACCCGAATTCGATCGTTCTCAAGTAGGACGACGTGGTGATCCGGGGCCGCTGTCATTGCGTCGAGGGGGTGGGGGGCGTCGCGTTCGAATCTTCGTCTTCACCGGTCTCACTCATTGCAGCCTCTCGTCGGAAGTCGGCACGAGCCTATTCACTTAACTTAGTGCCAGCAATTCTAGACGAATTCCCCCACTTGCGTGAGCAAGCACATCGCCACAGAGGCGTACCAGCTCCGGGTACGCTGCCCAATTATTCGTCCAGATTGTCCCCGTCGATTCCTTTTTCAAATGCTCCGGGCAAACCGATAACGTAGAATCGTGGCCGGAAACTGTTGGTCCACATAGTCAAATTCCATCTCCGGTAGCGTGTCGATTCCAAAACGCAACGGCTCTTCGTTCTTAATCTGCTGAACATAGGCGCGTTTGCTCATTACAATGTACGAGACCATCCAGCGGGCCTTGTTGTAAGGTTCGCCGTTATAAATTCCGAGCCGTTAGGAGTGCGCGTGCTTACTCCCGCGGTGTTGTTCGGCGTGGGTCTTGGCCGCTTCCGACATATAATGGTTCGCTTGGTAGCTGTGGCCCTGAGCAGCGAGCGCGTAGTGCGCCGCCTGCGCGTGATCCGCGGCTTCATAATGTTTTGCAGCGAGCGCGTGGTATTTTGCGGCCAAGCGGTGGTGTTCGGCAGCCTTCGTATGGTGCTTGGCAGCTGGATGAGTCGCCATCGAGATTCTCCTTAGCCCAGAATCGTCATTTGGAAATCTGCGAGCTGCGGCTGCGCCACAGCACCGCCTTTCGTGAGCCCGGTATCCACCCGATGCCTGAGCCTTTAGAGGACGGCTTGCCGTTTCCCCACCTCGGGGTGCGGCCCGTGCTCGCGTGATTGACTCGTTGAGCAGAACTGAGCTACGCACAGGCTACGCGACCTGGCGCCTCTTCGGGGGTCGGCCGCCTTTCTTGCCGTTTGCGCGCACGGCCGCTGCTTTCTTTGCACTCGTCACGCTCCCGGCTGCGCGTCGTTGTTCGGCAATGCCGGAAATCAGCCGCAGCACTCCTGGAACTGAATAGTCGACATCGTCATTCACAATGATCGCGGTGCCGCCGGGCGCAAGGCGCGACTTGCGAAGCTCCGCAATTGTCAGACACTCGAATCCCGGGATCAACCGCCGAGGCACCGTCATGGTCGCACCGGAGAAAAGCTTAAGGGAGAATGCGTCTGCGCGCTTATCGTAGCGCATCTCGCACGCATAGAACGGCTTCGTCTTCTCACCGCGGGCGCGCGCTCGAGCAACCTCTGCATTGAGTTTAGCATTCGAAGGTTCCCGATAGATTTTCACGATCCGTACTCCTCAAAGGTCCGAAGGCAAGCATCGCGGTTTTCGGCAACAATTCGACGGGCAAGGCGCACATCGGCGTTACTGACCCGACCCCGTATTTCGATCACCTGGACGGGCAAGAGAGCGATCTTGATGTCTGCGTCGCCACGATAGACGTGAACGTGGGGAGGCCCGTGGTCGCCGGGGATCACCCGCACTTCAAAACCACGAGTCCGGACGACGGTCGGCGCCTGAATAGTATAAACCTAACGGCGTTAGGTTTCAAGCCCCACGTCTCTTTGCAGGTTGAGAATCAGATCACACAGTGGCTTGCAATTCTCATGTCCGACCATCGCGATTAATCCCCGGTGGCCAGCGCTGGGCGAGTATTAGGGGCAGATTCCCCGTTTGAGCTTGCCGACTCTCGCGAGGATATCGCGATCGAAGTCGTCACGAGGCTAAAGCTAATTAAGGCGTTCAGACAGAGGCAGCCATTCGATTTCACCGTGCGAAGTCGCTCGGTCGCGGGCATCTGTCGTAAGGCATCGAGCGTTTGCGGTGGAAACCTGCGCGCCATTTCCATGAAACAATCGTCGAGCATCTCAGCGACGAAGTCGCAATAGCGAAGGTACGCCTTCGGAGATACGAGCACTCATTTGCAGGACCCGTACCGTCGTCTTTAAAGTCGCCCTCGGACCAGCGCGTCAACTCAAAACCGATCCCGGGACGGTTCAGGCGATCTCCTGAGGCGGTTCCTCGGCGACTTCGGTCGCGACTACAGAGGATGCCTTAGGATTGAACAACGGCACCTTGTTGAACTGCTCATCGATCGTCGTGGTCAGCGCCGGGAAGGGCATATCGCCACGGATCGTCGGCCATACCTGACGCATCCTTCCGACCATGTCGGCAGCCGCCTCCCGAACAATGCCGACCGACACACCAGCGCGCTTCGCCATGTGCTCGAACTGCTCGGTCGTGACCTGCGGAAAATATCGCGCCGATCCTAAAGCGAGTCCCGTCTGGTTATGCTTGAGATACACCTTCGTGCACACGAAGTCGTAGGCCGGCGAGAGCCTGGGTGTCCTCCTATCCGGATAAATCAAAGACCAGTTTTTCAAATGCATGTCATTATTGCCAACACCCACGTTGAACACAAGGCGATGGACGAATTTGATCAGTTCGTCGTTACCCATCGCCTGATAGATCGTCTCCGCGAGATTGGCAAATGAACGATTATCATATTTCGCGAGAGGATACTGCCGAAACACTTGATTCATGTCTTCAATGTGCACCTTGAGATCCGGCGCAGGACGATCGAAACGGTTCAGCGAGAGCGCGGACCCACGCAGCCCTTCTGCCTCTTCGGGAAGATTGACGATCCGGTCGACGTCGATCAGGCGCATCTCCGGNNTTTATGACGCGATCGCCGCCTTGCCCATGCGCTCGTATCGTTAAGCCGCCAACGGCATTCTCGAGAGCGCTAAACTTCAACTGAACGCCGGCCAGCGAAAAGCGCAACAAGTCAGCGGCGAGCGGTTCGTTTTCTGGTCGACCCTCGGCACTCGGCGGCACAGGGCGGTGCTGAGGATCGTGCGCCGTTACCGCACCGGGTAGGTCGTCTCCGGTAACCCAGAGCAGCCCAAACTCGTCATCGTCCGGGAGGCTTGCACGGTAAGCGACGTATCGTCGCAGATCCGCCTCAGGCAACAAGTTCGCGAAGAAGGGCGGTATCTTACCTTTCTGCGGATTTGATTTCGTTCGAAGCTGGCGATATGCGTCGTAGTAACCCCAGCTAAGCGTCGGTCGCGCGTCAGCATTGACATACGAATCGAGAAAAT
>PLDY01000137.1 GCA_003136895.1 Candidatus Erabacter solicola
TATTTCGCCCGCCACCGCGTCAAACCCGGCCTTACCGGCTGGGCGCAAATCCACGGCTGGCGCGGCGAGACCAACAGCCAGGAGAAAATCCAGCGGCGCGTCGAGCACGACCTCTACTACATCGAGAACTGGTCGGTGCTGCTCGACCTGAAGATCCTGGCGATGACGCCGTTCAAGCTGCTGAACTCGGAGACCGCGTATTGAGCGCGATCGCGCTCGCCGACGGCGAGCGGTTGCACTGGCCAGGTGGCGTCCGTCTCGGCGACCGTACCATCGCCGTGCTCGTCTTCCTCAGCGGCTTCGTCTTCATCGAACCGTCACCCTCCGACCTGCTGCTGGTCGCAACCGCGATAGTCTGGGCGTTCTGCGGCCTCCGGCTCAACCGCTACAGCCTGCCGCATACGGTTCTGCTGCTCTGCTATATCGCCGGCGGCTGGCTCGCCTTCACCCAGGTCCGCGACTTCACGCGGCCCTTCTCCTACATGATGACGTCGACGTTTCTGGTCGCATCGTCGATCTTTTTCGCCGCGGTGGTTGCTGAAGCGCCGGAGCGACGTCTGCGCCTCATCCGCAACGCCTACGTCGCGGTTGGCGTGGTTACCGCGATCATCGCGGTGCTCGCCTACTTCGGCGTCCTGCCCCACTCCGAATTTTTCAAGCGTTATGACCGCGCCATGGGCCCGTTCAAGGACCCCAATGTGTTTGCGCCATTCCTGGTGCTGCCGCTTTGCTTTCTCGTTCGTGACATCCTGACTCGCCGGTTGCGCGAATCCGTCTGGGAGATCGCGGGTTCCCTCATCATCATATTCGCGATCTTCCTCGCCTTCTCGCGCGCCGCGTGGGGTCTATCGGTCATCGCGGTGCTGGTCACCGCCTACCTCGCCTTCGCCAGCTCCATCAACAAGCTGGTGCGCTTCCGTCTGGTCGCCTATCTGCTCGCCGGCAGCGCCGCGATCATGCTTCTGCTCGCAGTAGCAGTCTCGATTCCGGCGATCCGCGACCTCTATGAAATCCGCGCCCATGTCGTGCAGGATTATGACGACGGTCACGGCGGCCGCTTCGACCGCCAGTGGAATGGCTTCTTCCTCGTCCAGGAGAAGCCGCTGGGGCTCGGACCATGGGAATTTGCCAAGATATTCGGCGACGACCAGCACAATATGTGGCTGAAAGGCTTCACCGACTATGGCTGGCTTGGCGGTTTCTCGTACATCATTCTGGTCGTGTGGACGCTGGCTGAGTCATGCCGGCTCCTGTTCCGTCAGCGACCATGGACACCGATCGTGCAGTGCTCCTTCGCGGTCTACTTCGGCCATGTCTTCCTTATGCATAACGTGATCGACAACGACCACTGGCGACACCTCTATCTCATCTATGGGATCCTGTGGGGCGCGATTGCCGCCGAGAAGCTGATGCGGCGAAAACAACGGCAGACGGCGGCCGTATCGCCCTCTCCGGTCAAGCGGCGAAGCATGGTAGCAGCGGCCTGAAGGCGCGTTGCGCTGCTTGAGACCGGACCCTATAGTCCGCGCCGTCGGAGCGTGGCGCAGCCTGGTAGCGCACTTGACTGGGGGTCAAGGGGTCGCAGGTTCGAATCCTGTCATCCCGATTTTTGCTAGCGGCCGACGACAGTATCGATGCCGATTGGAGCAGCACCAGTTGCGCGCCCTTTTTGGGTACTAAGGGAGCGAGCGTCCGTCAGCGCATGTTTCGATCGCCCTTCCGCGGGTACAACACCGTACACGCAAAAGGGAGGTCATAATGGGTATCAAGGAAGGTTTCGAGAAACTCGCGCACGACGCGCAGGACAAGCTCGACGAACTGGGTCATCGCGCCGGCGCGGAAGGCGAGCGTCAACAACGCGACCTCAACGGCGATCTCATGACGCCGGCGGCGAAGGCCGGCTCGGTGTTGCGTGAGGGCAAGCACGAAGTGTTGGCCGAGGTGGATTCAGCAAAGGTCGATATTCGGCACGTCGGCGACTAGCGGACGCGCCGAACATATCCGACTAATCGAAAGCGGCCCCCGATGGGGGGTCGCTTTTTCTATGCCGGCATGGAAAGCGGCCGATGCCCCGAAGGGCGGCTGCGATGCGCCCGTGGTCTAATGGATAAGGCACGAGTCTTCTAAACTCGAAGATGGGGGTTCGATTCCCTCCGGGCGCACCAAGAACGCAAAGCGCTCTTGCCGCAGGGAATTGATGTGGCGACGGCAGACTAGCAGTTGCTAGCGTCAACGTGGTGATTGTAGCTCAGCTGGTTAGAGCGCTGGACTGTGACTCCGGAGGCCGCGGGTTCGAGTCCCGTCAATCACCCCACTTCGCGCGCCTTTAGCTCAATCGGTAGAGCATCGGCCTTTTAAGCCGCTGGTTCCGGGTTCGAGTCCCGGAGGGCGCACCACTTTCTTGAATGGAGCCGCAATGAAGCCGCTCGTAGTGCGCGCAGTCGGCCGGCCGTTGCTTACGTCGATTCTTCTCGTGCTGACGTTGGCGCTGCTGGTGCCGCTTACAGCGATCGCCGTCACGACGTTCGATCGCACCGCATACCGGTTTTCATCGCCTTCGGACGTGCGCGGTCCGATCACACTGCTGGTTCTCGGCGATAGTCTCGGCTCGGGCTTTCGCGCGTCGCCCGGCGCATCGTTCGTGGCACGCTTGGGCGCCGATCTGCGACGCGCGCGGCCGGGTAGTCGCACCTATAACCTAAGTACGCCCGGCTCGAAGATCGGCGATCTTCAGCGGCAACTCGTCAAAGCGCATGTCGAGAAGGCCGACGCCGTCATGCTGGTAGCCGGCGGAAATGACGTTCGGGCGCTGACCGACCCGCTTAAACTCGCACTCCAAGAACGCGCGTTGCTCGATCGCATTCACGCGCGTTTTCCGGATGCGGTCGTATTCGTCGCCAACGTCCCCGACGTCTCGCGTAGCATGTTCGGGCTGCCGGCCACGCGCAAACGCGTCAAGCTGTGGTCGGGGCTGCGCAGCCCGATTCGCTCAATCGTCGCCCTTGATGACGCGCTCGTGGAGCGTATGGCTCGCAACCGCAATGCCGCGATTTTAGATCTGCTAAGTCTCTCGCGCTTGCCGGACGCTGACGATCCGAGGTTCATCAGTTCCGATGGACTGCATCCCAACGACGCGGGACACGCGCGCATCGCCGCGTACGCGTGGCCGATCGTTGCCGGCGCGCTCGGCATCGCGGCATCCGGCGCGTCGCCCGTCGATGGCCGTTTGCTCGACGTGCTGCGGGAAGGCGAGACCGTGATACTCTTTCGTCCGGCCCTGACTGACGCCGGCCGCGACGCGCCTGGGCCGAGGGGCCAAGATTTTCGGGACTGCAAGACGCAGCGCAATTTGAGCGAGGCCGGCCGGCGCCAGGCGCGCGAGATCGGCGTCGCGTTCAGAGCGCAGCAGATTCCACTCGGCGAAATCTACACGAGCAACTATTGCCGGGCCATCGAAACCGCGCGGCTCGCGTTCGGACGCGGCAAGCCTGTCACCGAGTTGACCGCGCGTCCGGGCGAAGAAGAGCGCGTCGACACCTGGGTCCGAAAGATGCTGATCGCGCCACTGCACGGACACAAAAACCGCGTGCTGGTCTGCGAGCCATCCGAATTGAAGCTGTTGGCCGGCGAGACGATTCCCGAAGGCGAGGGCGCGATCTTTGTTGCCGCGGGTCCGGACGCGTCGTTGATCGCGCGTATCACACCGGATCAGTGGGCCGGCCTCGCCACACGCTGATCGCCCGCGTAAAGCGGCCGGGCAGGAAAAGCCCGGCGATTTGATTTAGGGTGGGTCAAGGGTCTATACTGATCGCGAGCCCGCGCGCACCGCTAGCTCAATGGTAGAGCAGTTGACTCTTAATCAATTGGTTGGGGGTTCAAGTCCCTCGCGGTGCACGGTTCGAGAGAAATCCCGCCGACGCGGGGTTTTTCTTATCGCCGGAAGACCAATCTGTCCTCCCCGTTCTCTCGTTCCAGGTGTTGGAACCAGCACACATACGTCTGCTCTATGAGGTGAACCATGGCTATTGGAATGATCCTTGAGTTGCGCGGCGACCCCGCCGAAATGCGCAAGATCTATCACGCGGTCAACGCTGAAGTTAACCCTGACGGCGCGCCCGCCGGTCTGATCCTCCACGTAGCGGGACCGACCGACACGGGTTGGCGCATCGCCGACGTGTGGGAATCGCAAGCCGCATTCGACACATTCTCGAAAAGGCTCTTCCCCGCTGCCCAGAAGCACGGCATGAAGCCCGATTCGCAACCCTTGATTTGGGCAATCGAGAACACGATGAAAGCACGCGGATAAGCCAGGCGCTCTGCGGGGGCCGGAGAACACCGCTCGGTCACGACCGTGCTCGAAAGGCCGACCGCATGAACGCCGACCTGCGCGTGCCGATCGCGTAGTCCTGTGCGTTCTACCACGCATTTGCGCGCTTAGAGCGTCCCCGTGAAATTCATGAAGTATCTGAAAGGATAGCCGCCGTTGAAGCTCCTCCTCGAGATACTGCTCTCGATACTCTTGCATCCGGTCGCGATGATTCTGATGCTGATAAATATCATCGGCCGGAACGACCTCGACGGGGTGCACAAGGTCGCTTGGTCGCTGGCCTGCCTGCTTTGGGGTCTCGGACCGATCCTCTACATTTTAGCGGGGGACGGCGCACTCTGGTAGGGTCCGCTTGACGGGCGGGCCGAACAGGCGATACAGTACGTTAGTTCTCGGGCGAATGGCGGAATTGGTAGACGCGCTGGATTTAGGTTCCAGTGGGGTAACCCATCAGAGTTCGAGTCTCTGCTCGCCCACCAAACCGTCCGCCGGTTCGCGGAAGTAGCTCAGTGGTAGAGCATCGCCTTGCCAAGGCGAGGGTCGCGAGTTCGAATCTCGTCTTCCGCTCCATGCCTCCCCCTAAACAGAAAGGCCCCGTATCGCCGACGTGACCGCCGCCACCGTCAAGCGCATCGATCCGACGCAAGTCGAACTCGAGATCTCGATCTCGCAAGAGGAGCTCGACGCCGCCCGCGAGGTCGCGTTCAAGCAACTCGTGCGCAACGTGCGCATCCCGGGTTTTCGGCCGGGGAAAGCGCCGCGCAAGATCTTCGAAGCCCAATACGGTTCGAACGTCATCAGCGACCGCGCGATGGATGCGCTCGTTCCCGAAGCGTACAATCGCGCGCTACGTGAAAACGATCTGCAGCCGATCGACGAACCGCAGATGGAGTTGCTTCCCGAAGAGGAAGGGCAGCCCGTCCGCTTGCGCGCGACCGTCAACGTGCGCCCCGAGATCGAACTCCGCGAGTACAAAGGCATTGCACTGAGCGGTCCGTCAACCGCCGTCTCCGATGCCGACTTGAACCGTTCGCTCGAAGCGCTGCGTCACGAAAGCGCGACGCATGTCCCGGTCGATCGGCCCGTCGCGATGGGCGATGTCGCGACGCTCGACTACGAGGGGCGCATCGATGGCGTCCCGTTCGAAGGCGGCGCGGCACAAGGCCAGGCGACCGAGATCCTCGAGGAGCGTTTCATCCCGGGCTTCGCGCAGGGAATCGTCGGAATGAGCGCAGGTGAGAGCAAGGAAGTCGAGGCCGTCTTTCCGGAAGATTATTCAAAGAAAGAACTCGCCGGAAAGAGTGCGGTCTTTTCGATCACCGTTCACGACGTAAAGATTCCCGAGTATCCCGAACTCGACGACGAATTCGCCAAGCGCTTCAACCCCAAAGCGGATATGGCCGAGTTGCGCGAGGACCTGCGCAAGCGTCTCGCAGAGTCCGCGAAAACGCGCAGCCGTCGCGCGCTGTCCGGAACGCTCGTGGACGAACTGCTCGCGCGCCACGAGTTTCCACTTCCGGCGCTCATGGTCGAGCGCGAGGCCGCGAGTCTTCTCGACGAGGCAAAATCGTACGTTACGCGGGCCGGCATGACGTGGGATGAGTACCTTGCCCAGCAAGACCGGACCAACGACGCGGTCGTAGCCGAATACCGCGTCGAAGCCGAGAAACGCGTCAAGTCGACCTTGCTGCTAGAGGCCGTCGCGAAAGCCGAGAAGATCGAGGCGACCTCCAAGGATATCGAGGCCGAGATCGCTTCCCTCAGCCGTCAGTACGGCCAACCTCGGGAGGCGATCATCGAGATGCTGCGCCCCAACTTCCCGGCGCTGGTCAACGGCATCGTCCGCAGCAAGACCGTCGATTTTCTCCTGGATCAGGCCCAAATCACCGAAACGCCGCCCGAGGTTGAAGCAACGGGCGCTTGAGCGGCGTAGTCAGGTTAAACGCACTTTCCTAGGAGAACCGGATGGGCCACCTCGTCCCCATGGTCGTCGAACAGAGCGCGCGCGGCGAGCGGGCCTTCGATATCTATTCGCGCCTTCTTAAGGAGCGGATCATCTTCGTCGGCGGCCCGATCGACGATCACTTAGCCAACCTCGTGATCGCCCAATTGCTCTTTTTGGAGCGTGAGGACGCCGATAAGGATATCGACATGTACCTCAACAGTCCCGGCGGCAGCGTGACCGCCGGTCTGGCCATTTACGACACGATGCAGCTCATCAAGCCCGACGTCGCCACGATGTGCGCCGGGATGGCCGCGTCGATGGGTTCGATCCTGTTGACGGGCGGCGCCCCCGGCAAGCGCTTCGCCCTGAAGAACGCCAAGATTTTGATTCATCAACCCTGGGTCCAACAGGTCGGCGGCCAAGCGACCGATGTCGAAATCGCGGCTCGCGACCTGATCGCGACGCGCCGCATGCTTGCGGGCATTTACGAGCAGACCACGAAGAAACCCATCGACCAAATTCTCAAAGACATCGATCGCGATTATTACATGACGTCCGAGGAGGCTCGCGACTACGGACTCGTGGACCAAATATGGACCAAAGAGTTGCGCACGGGCGCGACGGCGCTGACGTAACGCATGTTTCGATTCGGCGACGAGAAGGGTCAACTGAAGTGCAGTTTCTGCGGTAAGTCGCAGGAGCAGGTGCGCAAATTGATTGCGGGTCCCGGCGTCTACATCTGCGACGAGTGTATCGAGCTCTGCAACGAGATCATCGAGGAAGAGCTCTACAAGAACGTCGACGAGAACCTGCGGCTGCGCAATATACCGAAGCCGAAAGACATCAACCACATCCTCAACCAGTACGTCATCGGACAGGAGCGCGCCAAGAAAGCGCTCGCCGTTGCCGTCTACAATCACTACAAGCGCGTCAACGCCGGCACGAGCGCCGACGATGTCGAGCTACAGAAGTCGAACATCCTGCTGGTCGGCCCGACGGGCTCGGGCAAGACGTATCTCGCCCAGACGCTCGCCAAGATCCTCGACGTTCCGCTCGCGATGGCCGATGCGACCTCGCTGACCGAAGCCGGCTACGTTGGCGAAGACGTCGAAAACATTCTGCTCAAACTGATCCAAGCCGCCGACTACGATGTCAAACGCGCCGAAAAAGGCATCGTTTACATCGACGAGATCGACAAGATCGCGCGCAAGAGCGAAAACCCCTCGATCACGCGCGACGTCTCGGGCGAGGGCGTCCAACAGGCGCTGCTCAAGATTCTTGAGGGAACGACAGCCAACGTCCCGCCGCAGGGCGGGCGCAAGCATCCGCACCAAGAGTTCATCCAGATCGATACGACGAACGTGCTGTTCATCTGCGGCGGCGCGTTCGACGGCCTGGAGAAAATCATCGAGTCCCGCGTCTCATCGAACTCGCTCGGTTTCCGCTCGATCCCCGAATCGAAGAAGGAAGCCAAGGTCGGCAAACTCCTCCAGCAGCTGATGCCCGAGGACTTGCTGAAGTTCGGATTGATTCCCGAGTTCATCGGGCGCCTGCCGATTGTCGTGACGCTCGAGTCACTCGACGAGTTGGCACTGCGCCGCATTCTCGTCGAGCCGCGCAACGCGCTCGTGCGCCAGTTCCAGAAGATCCTGGGAATGGATGGCGTCGATCTTAGCTTTACCAAGGAAGCGCTGATCGCGATCGCGATCAAGGCGCAGTCGCGTAAGACGGGCGCGCGCGGTCTACGTTCGATTCTTGAAGAGATCATGCTCGACGTCATGTACGATCTTCCATCGCTGCAAGGCGTGAAGAAGTGCGTCATCAACAAGGAAGTCGTCGAGAAGAAGGAACAGCCGACCCTGATCTACGCCGATCGGCCCAAGGACCTGCCGGCGTAGGCTCGCTTCGAAACGACCGTTACATGTTGAAACGTCCGCTCTTCGTGCTGTCGGCCGTCGTCGCACTCGCGCTTCCGAGCGTGCCCGCGCTCGCGGTGCCGAACCCAAGCGCCGATAACACGCCGAACCCGCCGGACACAGGCGCGCACGTCATACGCGATCCCGGCGAGTACGATGCGTTCATCAACGCACTGAACATCACCGATCCGGTGCGGAAGGCCGCAGCGCTGGAAGCCTTCATCCTTTCCTATCCCAACAGTTCGATCAAAGTCGACGCATTGGAGCAGGCGATGGGCGCGTACCAGCAGGCCGGCAATACCACCAAGGTCGAGGACGCGGCGAACCGACTGCTCGCGATCGATCACAATAACGTGCACGCGCTCGCGACGATCACTCGCCTCAGACGCGCCGAAGCGGCGAAGGGCAATACGCAGGCGCTCGCGGAGCTTCAGACCGACGCGGGGCGCGGCCTAGTCGCGCTACCGGGCTGGCCCAAGCCGCAGGGGGTGTCGAGTACCGATTTCGGGCGGCAGCGCGACCAGTTGACCGCAATCTTCGAGGGCGGCCTCGGGTTCGTCGCGTTCGCCGGCAAAGATTATCCTGGCGCGCGCGGGCACTACCTCAAGTCGGTGCACGCCGATCCCAGCAACGCGCAAGATGTTTATCAACTAGCCGTAGCCCAGCTTCAATTGGATCCAATCGACACGGCCGGATTCTGGTACATGGCAAAGGCCTGGAATCTTGCCGGCGCACAGAAGAACTTCGCCGCGCAGCAGACGATCGAAACGTACGCTAAAGCCAAGTATTTCAGTTATCACGGTTCGGCCGAAGGCTGGGATGCGATTCTTGAAAATGCTCGGATCAATTCGGCGCCGCCGGTAAACTTCTCCGTAACCCCGGCGCACTGAACGTGGTGCCGCCGGCGTCGATCGAGGTCGCGACGCCCTTCGGCCGCATCTTGCTGGTGAGCGCCGACGATCGAGGCATCGTCGCGAGCGAGTTCCGTTCGAGACCGCACGGCGAAGCGCGGCACGTGCGCTACGCCCATCCTTTGCTGCGTGAGGTGAAGAAGCAAGTCGACGCCTATTTCGCGCGCCGGTTGCGCCGATTCGATCTCCCGCTCCATCTTGAAGGAACGGAGTTTCAGGTCGCGATCTGGCGCCTGGTCGCGCAACTCGAAGCCGGCGAACTCATCTCATACGGTGAGGTCGCGCAGGCGATCGGTCGCCCGCTCTCGCACCGCGGCGTCGCCGCCGCGATGGGTGCAACTCCGCTCGCGCTCTTCATCCCCGCGCACCGCGTCGTCGGCAGCGACGGCCGAATCAAAGGAGCCGCCGGCAATTCAATGCGTCGACGACTCCTGAAGTTCGAGGGCATCGCGATTCGCTAAGGCTGGACGAACCTAAACGACGCAAACATGCGATCGGTTTGGGCGTAGAGCGGCTGGCCGGTCGCCGAGAGTGAGAGTATCTGCCAGAGGCGATGACCCTGGAAGAATATCCGCGAACGCCCGGAAAAGTCGTCGGCCGCGATCACGCACTCGATTCCGCTAACGCCCTGTTGGACGATCGGTGTTTTCGAGACGATGCGTCCGTTTTTCCAAGCACTTGCCTCGCCGCCGGCCGCGTTGCTCAGTACCTGTTCCACGGGAATACTGATTGTCGGATAGTCGTTGACTGCGACGACGACCGCGGTCGCCGAAAAGTCCCAGGTCCAGATCCGCGTTTCGATGAGTCCGGCATTTTCCGCCTGCACGTTCTGCTTCGTCATGACCGGTGCCGACGGCCCTGAGATCGCAAAGCCGTCGGAAGCATACGCGTACTCTTCCCAGGACTGCGCGTATGACGCGGCGGTAGTGGCCGCGACGAACAGCATGACCAGGCTAATGAACATCGCAGCGGGACGGAAGCGTAAGAGCACCATGGAGACTCCTGTACGTATTTTTCGCAGTGGATTCGCAATTCGGATTCCTCCAGCTGTTCGCGACGAAGCTCTCGCCCGCCCGCTACAGGCTCAGCGATTCCCCCAAAGCGGAAGCGTGACGATCGAGGGATAGCGCGTCAACAGATTCTGCAGCATCCTGCCGGTCGCGCCCCACACGTGGAGGTCTTCGTGATCGAAGAGCCAGGTCGCCACATGAAAGATCCGTCCATCCCGCTCGACCGGCTCCGTCCCCTCATGTAACGCGCCGCGAGCATAGAGCGCAGCCAATGGCACCTCGTGCACGCCGGCGGTCTCGCGTTCGTCCGGCCGATACGCCACCGGAGGATCAACGATTCCCAGGAACGGCGTGACGCTCACGTTGAGCGACAACGTCACCACGTTCTGCAGCCGATCGACGATCGTGACGCGTTCGCGCGGCACACCGAGTTCTTCCTCGAATTCGCGCAGCGCCGTCGTTGCCGGATCCTCGCCATCGGCTTCGTCGACCACACCGCCGGGAAAGGCGACCTGGCCCGGGTTACGGCGCAGGTGCGCCGCGCGAAGCACGAATACGACGGCCGGGTCGGGATAACGCACGATCGGAACGATCACGGCCGCATGCAGCATCGCTTCGCTCTTTGACATCAGACTACGGTGCCCCGCAGGTGGGCGCCCGCACTCGCGCGCAGTTGGTGCGGCGTGCGTCTCCGCTCGTACCTCTTCGATCTCGTCGCGATCCTTGCCGGCCTCGCCGTCAAGTTCGTCGTGCCGTCGCAGCCCTGGATCGAAGCGCATTATTCGAACGGACTCTATCCGCCGATCGACGCCGCCGTCCGCTTTCTCACCGGTCCGCTGCCGTTCACGCTCGGCGACGTCCTGCTCGGCCTGGCCGTGGCCGCGCTCTTCATCTGGTGGATTCGCGCGCTGCGCGATACACCCGGCCGGCGGCGCGTGGCCCGCGCCGGGCGCCTTGCGCTTCGGACGTTCGCCTTCGCGAGCGTGATCTTTGCCTGGTTCGCCGTTTCGTGGGCATTCAATTATTCGCGCGTACCGCTGAGCGACAAGATTCCGTTGCACCTCGAGCGCACGAACGAAGATGCGGTTAACGCATTTGCCGACCACGTGGTCGATGAGTTGAACCGCAACGTCGCCGCAGCGCACAAAGAGCGCCTTACCGATGGCGAGGCGGCCGCTAGACTGTTGCCGCGCTTCGATCGAGTGATTGGGCGCCTCGGCGATCGTGCGACGTTTGCACCGCCCAGCATCAAACCGACGATCTTCCAGCGGCTCTTTGAGATGTCGGGGACCAGCGGCTTCACCGATCCGTGGACGCACGAAGTAAACCTCGACGCGTCGTCATTCTTTTACGAACGTCCGGCAATCTACGCGCACGAGTGGGCGCACATCTCGGGCTTCGCCGACGAGTCCGAGGCCAACCTGATCTCAGTCCTCGCCTGCACGAGCTCCGACGATGCGCTCTTGCGGTATTCGGGCTGGATCCTCACGTGGTTCAATCTCGGCTCGAAAGCCCGCGTGACGCATCATCTTTCACGCCAGGCATTCAATGACGTGATGGCGATTCGTAAGCGCTATCTTAGGCTCGTGCGTCCCGAGGTCGAGCGGGCCTCACGAAACGCCTACGACAGTTACCTCAAGGCCAATCGCGTCAAGGCCGGTTTCGATAGCTACCGCCTCTTCGTGCGTTGGCTGACGGCCGCCGATTTCGATCGCGACGGACTTCCGATCGTCCGCCCGGGCACGGGCACGGAGTGAGCATGACACCGAACGTTCTCAAAGCACTCTTCAAGCGCGGCGAGCCCGCCTACGGGCTCAACCTGATGTTTCCGTCGGTGCAGATGGTGGAGACGATCGGAAAGCTCGGCTTCGACTGGGTCTTCATCGATCTCGAGCATGGCGCGATCACTCTCGAAAGTTTGGATGGGATGATCGCCGCCGCCGACGCGGCCGGGATCGCCGCAATCGTGCGCCCCGCGAGCAACGATCCGGTGCTCATCGGTCAAGTGCTCGATCGCGGGGCGCATGGAATCCAAGTTCCGCATATCGAGACCGCCGACGATGCACGGCGCGCGGTCTCGGCCGCCAAATACCACCCGCAGGGTGAACGCGGACTCGCCGGCGGGACGCGCGCCTCAGGGTACGGCGTCGGTTTCAGCCCGAAAGAGTACATCGAGTCGTGCAATCGTGAGACGCTTGTCTGCGTGCAACTCGAACATCGCAAGGCCGTCGACAACCTGCCCGAGATTCTCAAAGTCGGCGGCATCGACGTCTTTTTCGTCGGACCCGTCGACCTCTCGCTCTCGTACGGGCACCCGGGCGCGTACGACGCTCCCGAAGTCCGCGACGCGATCGAGTACTGCTTCAAGACGATCCGGGCGGCCGGCAGAACGGCCGGCTCGTCGGGGAACCCGGCCGCATTGCGCCGTTTCAGAGAAGCGGGCGTACAGTATCTCTACACCCATCTGCAGACGCTGCTGATCGAGGGCCGCGATACATTTCGAAGGACGATCGAAGGTGCCGTACCGCTCTAGCGTTCGAGCGCGTTCAGGCGATCGCGCAGCGCCGCCAGATCGGTTCTGACCTTGCCCAACTCATCGCGTACTTCGGCCAGACCGGCAGGGTTCGTGCGCGCCTCGGCGATCCGGTCGATCGCTTCTTGCGCGGTGCGCCGCAACCGTCCGTCGCTCGTTCCTTCGGCAATGCCGCGCAAGACCGGGAGTGCCGCCGCGTCGCCGGTCTTGCCGGCCGCGGTGACGGCGGCGATACGAACTTGAAACTTCGGATCGTCGCACGCGCCTACGATCGCATCGGTGATCGAGGGGCGCGGCCCATCGAGCAGCGCGCGCAGACGAGCTAAGGCGTGCAGCGCCGCGGTGCGCAGCGGCGACCTGCGATCCGCGCGCGTCGCCGATGCCAAGAGATCGACCGCGCGTCCGTCGGCCAGTTCGGCCAGCCCGTAGGCGGCACCGGCCGCGATAGTATCCTGCCACGACGGCGTCGCCAGGCCAACGACCAGGAGATCGTACGCCTCGGGGACACGCGTCTTGCCGAGACTCGTGAGCGCCTCGCCGGCAACGAAGTACGAACGATCGTCGACCAGCGCGCGCAGCGCCTTCGTAACGGCGGGGTCGCCTCGGAAAACACCGAGCGCGGCGGCTACCGCGCGCCGCACCTTAGGATGTGCGTGTGCGGTTGTACGCAGCAGCGCCTCCTTCGCCCAGGGTTCGCGTGTCGCGCCGAGTGCCGCCGCGATTCCGCAGGCGGTGCCCCAAAACGGTTCGCTCTCAAGGGCGGCAACGAGCGCCCGGCGCGCCGCATGCGAGCCATCCTTCGCTAACGCGCTCGCCGCTCGGCCGCGCGCGACGACGTCCGGTTCGCGTTCCAAGATCGCAACGTGCGCCTCGGTCCCCAACTCGTAGGCAACGGTTCCCAGCAGATACGCGCCGGGATCGATCCGGACAAGTTTGGGCTCCGATGCAACAGGCACGCTGAACGTCTCCGATTGCCGCTCGATCTTCAGACGTACGCGCAGCTCCCCGGGCAACGGGCCGTCGCCCGCATCTCGGCCGAGCGCGCCCGGAAGGGCAGCGACGAATCCGACGGTGAGTTCGCAGTGGCAGGCCGGGTTCGCATCGTCGATCGGCTGCTTTTGTTCGATCGTAATTTTCGCAGTCTTCGAAGGGGTGTCGTAACGGTATGCGACGCGCAGCGTGGGATGGCCGGCGCGAAAGACCCACTGATCGAAGAACTCGCGTAGATTCCGGCCGGTCTCGGCTTCGATAGCGCGCACGAGATCCAGCGTTTCGACCGAACCACCCGCGTTATCGCGGACGTAGCGGCCGATCGCGCGCCGGAAGGGACCGGTGCCAAGCGTGCCGCGCAGCATGTGCAGGACGGCCGCGCCTTTTTGGTACAGGTGCCGGTCGAAGAGCTCGATCGGATCGCGAAAGATGTTAGAGACGATCGGACGGCCGTAGCGCTCGGCATACTCGACAAAGTACGCTTCGCGGTGACCGGCCTCGTAATGGCAGTATTCGTCCCAGCCCAGATCGGCTTCGCGATAGATCGATTCGCAGTAACTTGCGAACCCCTCATTGAGCCAGGCGTGCGCCCAGTCGCGCGTCGTCAGCAGGTCGCCGAACCACTGGTGCGCCAGTTCGTGCGAAACGAGCGGATCGCTCGTGAAATCCAGGTGAGCGCGTTCGTCGTGCAGCGTCGTGTCGGTTTGGGTCGTCGCGGTCGTATTTTCCATGCCGCCGAAGATGAAATCGGCGACGGCGATCTGCGAGTAGCGCGCGTAGGGATACGGCGTGCTCGTAAACTCTTCCAGGACGCTCATCATCCTCGGCGTCGCACCGAAGCTTCGTTCACCTTCGGCCTCCTTGCCGGGGGGAACGTAGTAGTAGACCGGCACGCTCGCACCGCCTTGCGCGATCTCGCTGAACTCGCCGACGACGAGCGAGAAGAGATAGGTGGAATGGGGGACGTTCTGCTCGTACCGAAAGGTCGTCGTCGCGTCCTCGTCGCGGCGTTTGACGAGTGCACCGTTCGAGAGTGCGAAGAGGCCCTTCGGAACAATGACGGTCGCCGAAGAGGTTTGCTTGAGGTCGGGATAGTCGAGACACGGCAACCAGTATCGTGCGTCTTCATCCTGACTCTGCGTCCACAACTGGCACGGTTTATCGGGACGCGCCGCATCCGGTTCGGGGAAATAGACTCCTCGGCGCGGCTCGATCACGCGATAGCGCACCGCGAGGCGCAGCTCCTCGCCTCGGCGCAACGGTCTCGCAAAAGCAACGTGCAGCGATGTCGCGCGCGAATGGTAGGCGAGGTTGCCCGTGTTGGAGCCATCGTCGCCGGCCAGCCACACACCGTCGATCTCGAGATCGACGGCATCGAGATCGATCGATGCGACGTCGTCTTCGACCGCTTCGAGCGTCGTCGTGCACGTCGCGGCCATGCACCGCTTCGCCAGATCGGGTTCGAGCTCGAGATCGATATGCCGCGGGCGTAGCGGGTGATCGGGCCCGTACTGCGGACGCGCGCCGGGCAGAGCGAAGCGTTTTGCGCCGGCGCTCAAGCGAGCACGATCTGGTTCAGAACCATTGCATCTCCGGACTCAAGTGGACGTACGTTCGTTCGAAACTCGCGCCGGCCGCCCCCCTGGCCCGCTCGCTCGAAGGGGAGGCTTTGGAACCTGCAAAACTCTTGCGCAGCATGATGTCCCAGCAGTGGCTCCGTCCCACCGCGGTCTTGCTAGCGACATATATCGCGCTCATGGCCGCTGCCACGTTCTTGCTGGGACCCGTTTGGCACAACTGGGATTGGGCCGTCTTCGGGCGCCTGAGCGATATGCGCGCGCCGGCCTTCGCGTCCAACGTCGTCGTTGCCGACCTCACCGAGTACGACCAGCGCGTTCCATCGCGCGATCGGCAGACGATCGCCAACTTTCTCGACGCTATCCGAACACACGGCCAACGACCCGGAGGCGTGCTGCTCGACCTGTATTTCGAATCGCTCTGCACCTCCGAAGATGTCAAGAAGTGTTCGACCGATCCCGGAACCGCAGCGCTCACGAGAAGCCTCGACGCAGCAGCCGCCGCGAAGCCGCCTATCCCCGTGTACGCGACCGAGAACCCGATCGGCTCGCAGAGCGGCGGCGGCATCGACGCATCCTATCTCAGCGAACTGGATCGCGATCATGTCTACGATCACGTCGCAGCCGGCCATACGATCTTACAGCTGGCCGCCTCGGACGGTCTTTTTTACCAGCGGTGCTACCGGCTCGATCAAAAAGATTCCGCAGGGAACGTCGCCGGAACGCAAGATATCTGGGCGTTGCCATATCGCGTCGTCAAAGATGCAGCGGGCGAACAACGCCCGCCCTGCGACGATGCGCGGTCGACCGAGATGGAAGCCGTTCGGCTCGGGCCGCAGACCGCATTCGCGCAGAGCGTGCATCCGATCACGCTGAAGAAGTCCTTCCCGGACGGCATCGACTTCGACGGAAAGTACGTGATCATCGCGACGCTCGAGAAAGATCTCGGTCCGCTTTCGAAAGGAACGGCACCGCGCAGCAATCCCGAACTATTGGCTTGGGCGCTTAGCGACCTGCTTGAAAGTAAGAACGCCGACGCCGGCTACTTCCAACCGCTACCGGCCAACGAGATGCTACTCGCGCTGCTTGCGGGGTTCACGTTCATCACCTTCGTTGCGTTCATCGCCGTCTTTCAAGGACTGCGCCGCCTGCGCTTGCAGATGTTCCGCGAGTACCTTCCCTGGATCGCGGCTTGGAGCGCCGCCGGGTTCGCGCTCGCGCTGTTCGGAGCGTTCGAGGCCTGGACGTTCTTTGCGAAGCAGATCCAGCCGCAGATCAGCCTGGTCGGGCTCTCGGTACTCCTCGCCGCCGGCCTGTGCGGCGAGCGCGGGCGCGAGCTGCTGCTCGAGCAATCCCGGTCGATCGATGCCGAGCCCGACGAGGCGAACGACTACGACGTCTTCATTTCCTACGCGCACGACGAATTCGACTGGGTCTACGAGAACGTCTACGTTCCGTTCAAAGATGCCAAACTTTCGGACGGAAGCAAGCTTTCGATATTTTTTGACACCTCGTCGCTGCGCATAGGCTCATCCTGGCAAGACAAGATCAGCCTGGCGATCGATGGAAGCCGCTTCATCGTCCCGATCTACTCCGATACCTATTTCAAGAGGCCGTACTGCCGGTTCGAGATCAAGCGGGCCCATCGGAAGTGGATCGGCGCGGGCGACAACTCGCGGTGCGTCCTGCCCATCATGCGCGGAAAACCCGCCATCCTGGAGACCGTCGACGACATTCAGGCCGCGAGCATCGACGAGCGGCCGGGCCTGGTCGCAGAGGTCATCGCCCAGATCGTCGAACAAATCCAGGCGAAACCCGTCGTCAGGCAACCGGACGCCGCCGCAGAGACGGGCGCCACCGGACCGGCCGGCGCCGTGAAGTGAGGGTGCCATGAGAACATCTGCGTTTGGATTGAGCCTTGCAGGAGCGCTTGTCTTGCTCGCGCCCCTCAGCGCCGGAGCTGCGCAGCGTCAGCACACGGTGCTCCAGATCAACAGGCAGCCGGGAGCCGGCGCCGGGCCGACGATGACGCTCCCGAACGCCAAGCCGGTTGCACTCGCCGTGCACCAAACGGTTCCCGACGGGGCCCGCATCGATGTCCCGGCACGCATTACGGTCGTTATTGCCTCCACCGACGCGAAGAGCACGACGACCCTGCGGCCGGACACGAGCTTTACGCCGGTCTCGACGGGCGCCGGAGAGCAATCCAGCATCGGACACGGCAGCGCCCTCTTTTCGGTCGTCCACGGCGCGCTCGATTTCTTCCAGGTCAAATCCGACAAATTTACGGCTTCCGCTAAGGGCACGATCTTCTCCGTCGACACCTCGAAGGCTCAGGTATCGTTTGCGTGCACGCGAGGCGCAATCGACGTCGCCCACGACGCCAAGCTTCAGATCGACTCCAACAAGCGAAACGCAAACGCGAAGAATCGCACCGGAGGGGCGGCGAAGCGCTCGGCGGGCGCAAGCGGCTCCGTCTCCGCGCCGACAACCGTGCGAACGATCGACGTTCTCAACGCCGGTGCAAAATGGAACGTAGCGTACCATCCGCTGGTTGCAAGCGACTACGTCCGCAAGTTCGCCTCGGCCGCCGAAGCGCAGGCATTCTATCAGACGCAGGTCGCGGCGGCCCAGCAAAGTCAAGACCCCGAACGCATCGCGGCCGCTTACAATAATCGCGGGAACGCGCTGTATGCGGAAGCCGACTACGATCATGCGATCGCCGACTACGACGAGGCCATAAAACTCGACCACAACCTCGCCACCGCTTACTACAATCGCGGAAATGTCTACTACGACAAGGGCGATCTGACGCGCGCGATCGCTGACTACAACGAAGCCATTCGCATCGATCCGAACTACGAGTACGCATATGTGGACCGCGGGAACGCCTACGACGACAACGGCGACCACGCCCGCGCGCTCGCGGATTACAACTTCGCCGCGCGCCTCAATCCGAATGATTCGGACGTCTACTACAACCGCGGTTTATTGTATGACGACCAGCAGGACTACGATCGTGCCCTCGCCGACTACAGCCAAGCGCTCAAGATCGATCCGACGTATTCCTGGGCGGTGAGTAACCGCGGTCTCGTCTACGCGATGAAGGGCGACCGCGTTCACGCCATGGCCGACTACAACGAAGCCCTGCGGCTGGATCCCAAAGATGCGGACGCCTACTACAATCGCGGGCAGGCTTATGCGAGCGTCGCCGACTACGACCATGCGATCGCGGATTTCACCCAAGCCACGCTCTATAGTCCGAAAGATCCGGACGCACACACCAATCGGGCTCTCGCGTATTGGGCCAAGGGCGACTACGACCGGGCGATCGCCGACGATACCGACGCGATTCGGCTCGCTCCTAAAGACGAAGCCGCGTACCGCGGCCGTGGCTTCGCGTATTGGAGCAAGGGCGATAACGACCACGCGCTGGCCGACTACAACCAGGCGATCGTCATGGTTCCCAAGGATGCTTTCGCCTACAAGATTCGGGGCATCGTCTATCTCTACGGTGGCTCCGCCGCACAGGCGCAGAGCGATTTCGGAAATGCGGCGCAACTCGTGCCAAGCGATCCGTACGCGGCGCTCTTGCTCGAACTGGCGAACCGCCGCGCAAGCGCTCCGAGCCGTCTCGCTCAGTCGCTGAAGGCGATCAACATGAACCTCTGGCCGGCGCCGCTCATTCGACTTTTCCTCGGGCAGGCGACGCCGGCCGCGGCGCGCGCCGCAGCGGCGAATCCGAACGCCACGACAGCGCACGCCCAGCTGTGCGAAGCGACGTTCTACAGCGCCGAATATTCTTACTTGCAAAATGCGAAGCCGGATGCGATGCAGCAGTACCGGCAGGTCGTCAGCGACTGTCCGCGCTCGATCTCGGCGCTAGCGGCCGCCGCGGCGCTTCGGGCCTATAAGTAGGCCGCCAATCCATTCAATTGCGCTCGACAGGATCTCGCTCACAATCGGAGTTACGGGTCATCGGGACATCGCTCCGCAGGACGAACCTCAACTGCGGACTGCTTTCGGTGCGCTGCTGCGCACGCTCGCCGCGAAGTATCCCGAGACCCCGCTGCTGGTTCTCTCGGGCCTAGCCGCCGGCGCGGATGTCTTGGCCGCTGAAGAAGCCCTCGCGCAGGGCGTCGCCGTGCTCGCGTGTCTTCCGATGCCGATCGCCGAGTACGAGAAAGATTTCTCCAGGTCCGAACTGATGCGCTTTCGCGCGGCGCTTCCGCAATGCGCGCGCGTGACGGTCGTCAACGCATCTGAGGATCACAAAGCCGGTTATGTTGCAACGGGCCTCTTTCTTACGCACTATAGCGCCGTACTCGTGGCGTTTTGGGATGGCGAGGACTCGCGCGGCGCCGGCGGAACGGCCGAAGTGCTGCATAGCCGGCTGAGCGGAGACGCCTCGTCGCTCGGCGGCATCGCCGATATACCCTATTTGCCCGATGTCGGTCCGGTCTATCACATCGTCACGCCGCACGCGGGACAGCCGGCGCCGCCGGGCGCCTTCACGGCTCGCTGGCGATATCCGGAGCGCTTCGACGACGACGAGTTCGTCGAGCGCGATTTTCTGGGCGCGCTGAGCGGCCTCGACACGTTCAATGCCGACCTCGACTCGCATCGCGATCCTGAGCCGAAAGTCGCCCGTACCTTGGCGCACCTCCGGGATCGAGCCGACGCGGTCGCAAATGCGCTGCAGAAACGCACCGGCCTCTTTCTCGGCCTGTTGTACGTGTGCGCTTTTCTGGCTGCCTTCGCGCAGATCACCACGCGCTCGGAATTGGAGAAGATCGGCGGGCTGGCCATAGCTTTCGTCTTCTATTTCCTGGCGCGCAGGAACAATTACGAAAATCGCTATCAGGACTATCGCGCCTTGGCCGAAGGCCTGCGGGTGCAAAGCGCCTGGTACAGCGCCGGCCTGTGGCGAAATCTAGTCGATCTCTGTTACCTGCGCATGCAGCAGAGCGATCTGCAGTGGATCCGGCTCGCGCTCCGCAGCGCATATCTGCTCTTCTGCGAAGAACGCGACTGCGTGGACGCATCGGCGGATCACCCGGGCTGTCGCGAATGGGTCGATGGGCAGTGGGCGTACTTCAAACGCGCCGTCGGGCGCGAATCGCAGCGTCATTCGAGATTGAGCGCGATCAGCATCGCGCTCCTATCGGTTGGCGGGGTGCTCCTGCTCGCTGCGTCGGCAGCACTCGGGATTCCGCACTTCGCCCCAGCTTCCGGGCTGAGCGTCTGGGTTGGCGCGCACGTCGGCCTCCTGGAAGACCTGCAGAGCGTCCCGATGGCGATGGCCGCGATGACCGCGGCGCTCTTGTCGCAATATTCCGAGAAGCGGGGCTACGCGGCCAACGCGAAACGCTATCAGCGAATGTTTCTGGTCTTTGACCGCGCGCGCAAGCAACTTCGCAGCAAGGGCGAACTGCCGGCTGACGCCCAAAAGGTCATTCGTGACCTCGGACAGGAAGCGCTCGTCGAACATGCCGATTGGCTGTTGGCCAGTCGCGACCGGCCCATGAGCATGGTGCGCGTGTGATCGTCCCGACATTTCGCGACAAAATGGACGCCAAGGGCCCAAAAAAATTGCTCTCGTTGGATGGCGGCGGTATTCGCGGCCTGATCGCCCTCGAGTTTCTGACACGCATCGAGGCGGCCTTGCGAAAGTCTTACGGCCGCGAAGATCTCGTGCTTTCCGACTACTTCGACTATGTCGCGGGCACGAGCACGGGGGCCATCATCGCCACCTTGATCTCGCTCGGCATGCCGGTCGGGCAGATCAAAGAGTTCTACCTCACCCGGGCCCAACAGATGTTTTCGAAATCGAGTTTCTGGAAGCGCTTTAAAGCGACGTACGTGTCGGCCCGACTGCAAGAGATGATTCGAGAGGTAATCGGCGATATCACCCTCGGCAGCGACAAGCTCCGAACGCTGCTGATGCTCGTCATGCGCAACGCCACGACAGACTCTCCCTGGCCCGTCTCCAACAACCCCGGCGCGGTCTTCAACGATATGGCGCTCCCCGAGTGCAATCTGCGCTTGCCGCTCTGGCAATTGGTACGGGCGAGTACCGCAGCACCGGTGTTTTTTCCACCCGAGGTGATCACCGTCGGCTCCGAAACGTTCATCTTCGTCGACGGCGGCGTGACGGTCTATAATAACCCCGCGTTTCTCCTATTTCTGATGGCGACTCTCGAACCGTACAAACTTCATTGGCCGGTGGGCGAAGAGAATATGCTCGTGATCTCCGTCGGTACCGGCCTCTCGCGACAAGCCAACGCTAACTTGAAGCTCGACCAAATGAACCTGCTCTTCAACGTGTCGGCCGTGCCAGCCGCACTGATCTACTCGGCACAAGTCGAACAAGATAAGCTTTGCCGTGTCTTCGGAACACTTCGCGCCGGAGCGCCGCTCGATGTCGAGATTGGCGACTTGGTCGCAACGAAAGGGCTCATCTCGCCGAAACTCTTCAGTTACATGCGCTACAACGTCGTGATCTCACAGGCGGAGTTGGACGGGCTCGGGCTTTCGCACATTAAGGCGAGCGACATCGAGCCGATGGACCACGTCGACCGCGCCGAGCAGATTCAAGCGTTCGGCTCGGCCGCCGCCGACAAACTCGTCGACATCAGCCATTTCGAGGGGTTCTTAACGTAGAAGTGTTGCCATTTAGAAACCTCCTCTTCACACTAACTCTAGCTTCCTTAACGCTCACGTCTGCAGCCGCCCAGTCGCCGACGGCGCCCACGCCGACGCCTTCGGCGCCTCCAACTATCGGCACGGTCAAGGTCAAACCATACAAAATAACTCCGGATTCNNTGTTGCTTGGAAAGCAGCACTATCGCAAAACAAATACGGATTGGATATCTGGGAGATACTCAGTGCCGGTCATGCGCTGTCAAATACTTGGACGCTCAGCCCGGATTCGAAATCACGACTCGACGCGTTGCTGGGCCAACGAGGTTATGATGCTTTCCAAATGTCTTTCGCGTTTCGCACGAAGAACGAGCCGCAAGCGCCTATCAAAGGGGACGGTCTAGATCCGTCAGAGACTGATATCCGTAACGGGGAGATACGAATCATCATGACAGGCTGGAAAGGCGACCGGCCCGATGAGATTGCGAAGTTATATGTAGCGCCCGGCAAAGTGCTGTCGCCTTCCCAGGCCGCAGTTCTCACGGACGAGCGTTTCAACAATCAAAAGCGCATTTACAATATCGGTATCGTCTATAACTATAACAAGAGGTCGAACCTCATCGGTTGTAACGTTCTCGTGTTTAACGGCCTGAATGCGGCGCAGTTGGCATTCGCAGCGCATGACAGAGGCGACATCTGGATGACCCGCCAGAAACGGCAAGATGCTCTATTGGCGCGACCAAACAAAGGCCTCACACTCAGCAAACTTCAGAACATACCTCCAGGATTCACCGATGATTACATCGTTCTAGAAAACTCCGCAGACGCGGTCCTCTTGGGCGAAAATGCGGTAGTTCTATTCAATGTTGCAAACGTCGCTCTGTCCGGAAACCTCACGGCCCAGTCAAACGGCGCTTCGGTTCCGGAATTGCAGCCGGCGACCAGTCCGACTCCCTTGCCGACATCAGCGCCCGAAGAAAACTCGGTCATTACGGCAAGGGTCCGTCAGCAATTCGCGGCGCTGCAGAGCGGAAACATCGATCGTCACCAGTACGCGAAAATCGCAAGTGACGAACTTACCGACGCGAAAGTCTCAGATCTCTCAATACTCTTGAAGCCTTTCGGTCAACCGACCGCGGTCTACTATCGCGGCAAGCGGGAGGGGGGCGAAGACGTCACCGAATATTACTACAGTTTCGATTTCGACCAAGGCACTCTGGCGGTGGCATTGGCGCTCGACGGCGCTGACAAAATCAGCGGACTCGCCATCGACCCGGAATAACCGGCGCTAGCCGTGGCGTTGTCGTCTGGATCTACAAACGAGCAACCTCAATCATTACGTATGCGGCGCAGGCCACATCCTCGATGCCGAGACCCACGGATTCGAAGATCGTAACCCGCCGCGCTGCGTGACACAGCGACGGATTGACGAGCATCTTTCCAAGTTCGTCCACAATCGATATGGCTTCGCAGCCCAAGTCCCGAACGGCAAGAAGAAGATCGCCTGATTCTTGCCAGGTTGCATCGATCGAGTCGACGTAGACGTTCGCTTCGGCCAACAGATCGGCCGGTAGCTCGCGCCGGCTCGGGACGCACGCGCCGACCGCGTTGATATGAGCGCCGTCGGTAATGTCGGCCGCCGCAAAGAGCGGCTCGCTCGCGGACGTCGCGGTGACGACCACATCGGCATCGCGTACGGCAGCGGCCGGATCGGCGGCGATGAATGCCGCTAGACCGGCTTCGCGAGCGCGCGATGCCAAACGTTCGGCGCTTGCGAGCGTCCGCGACCAGATTCGCACGTTCGTAACCAAACGCGCATCGAGGAACGCTTCGAGATGCGCGAACCCTTGTACGCCCGCTCCTAAAATTGCGAGCGTTCCCAGCGGTTTCAACGCCAGCCGTTCGGTCGCAACGACCGAGACCGCCGCAGTGCGTCGTTCCGTGATCGTCTCACCTTCGACCAGGGCCACAAACGCTCCCGAGGCTGGATCGAACATCGCGATCGCGGCTTGATGCGTCGGGAGAGCGAGTGCTGCGTTCTGCGGGAAGAAGCTCACGAGCTTCGCGCCGAGTGCGTCCAGGCCGTCCATCGCAACGCTCGCCGGCATCGCCGCGAACCAGCCCTTGGCCGTCGCCAGCACCGAGCGCACTGGACCGTTCGCTTCGCCGCGTGCCGAGGCCGCCAGCGTTCTTCGCATGAGGTCGCGCGCGACCGCCGGGGTCAAAATCCGAGCGACCGTTGCTTCGTCGAGGTGGCGGACCGTCATTGCCCCAGCTCCATCCGGCAGGAATCGGCCGAAGGCGTCGGCCATGCACTCGCTTGATGCCGACGGACCTTAAACAAAGTTATCAGCGAATCATGGCCGCGCGTAATCAGCTCGTGGATACCCGCGACGAGCGCGTCGCCGAATTGATTCGCCTGCAAGCCTATCTCCGCGAACGTTTGGAGGATTTCTTCACCAATCTGGACCCGATCACGGGTTCGCGGCTCGCCGAATTGGGACTCGAAGGGAATAAGGCGCACGGCGACCTGGCCCTGACGCTCGCCTTCTTTGAAGGCAGCCGTTTCAAGATTGGGATCGATCAGTTCGGCCGTTTCAACTTTGCGTCCGAACCGAACGTCTTCGAATCGATCGGCACGCTCGTCGGCCTGCACGTCGCCGAGGATCTCTCCACTGCCGAGATCGAGTTCTTGGCCCCCGGCGAAGGAGAGCAGAACGTTCACTCCGCCGGAATCAGTGCCTTTCTCGAGGCACTGATCGATCACGCCGTTGCGGCGGTCGAGAGCGAAACCGCTCCCGCGCGCGGGGAGACGACGCCGGTTTAATGCGAGACCGTGAAACCGGCGTGGCGCCGGCGCAGAGCTGAGGCCGGCTCGACGGTGAAGCGAACCTTGGAATCTCCGCGCGGTGAATGCGCTACCAGCGCGTAGGATCCCGGCCGAACGGCCCAGATATAGTCCGCGCCCGACGGTAGGATGGTCCGCGCGTTGAGCATGAGATGGAGCGCGGGGCCGGCAGGGCCCGCAACTTCGAACGTCAGCCGCTGCGCTTTGCCACCGGCCGGGTCGTAGACGAAGACATCGCCGTCATGCGGAAACAAGATCCGCGTTACGAGCGAGCCGCGCGATGGCTGATGGACGAGCCATTCGTCATATTCGGGACCTGAAACGCTCGCGATGCGACGCGTCTCCCAGCGACGCACGTCGTCGCGATCGAGCAGTTCACTCACGACCGCCCGGCATGAGGGCAGCGGCCGCGCTCCGGTATCGGCGCAGATCGGCCGACGCACGTAGCCTGCCGGCGACGCGAGCGCCCGTGGATCGCCGTGCGCGTAGAGCTGTAACATGATGCGGTTCCAGATCGGTCCCGCGCCGGTAACCCCAGAGATTCCGCGCATCGGCGAGCCGTCGAAATTGCCGACCCAGACCGCAACGGTATAGTCGCGCGTATAGCCCGCTGTCCATGTGTCGCGAAAATCGGACGACGTCCCCGTCTTCACCGCGGCTGGAAAGGGTAACGTCAGAATTGAATCCATTCCAAACGAAGCCGCGCGCGCATGGGCGTCCGACAACATATCGCTCACCAGGGGCCACGCGGGATCGGTCGGCGGCGTCGTCGCGGGAAGGGCGGACGGCGCACCGTCGTCGAGCGTCTCGACGAGTGCGACCGGCACGCCGCCGCGCGCTGCTATCGCATACCCGCGAGCCAACTCCGCCAGACTGACCTCGCCGCCACCGAGCGCCAGGCCCAGGCCGTAGTAGTCGGCAGAGCGCGTTAGGTGCGTGAAGCCGAGTGTGATGAGCCGTTGGCGGAACGGCTCGACGCCAACCTTCTCCAAGACGCGTACCGCCGGCACGTTCAACGAATTTGCCAGTGCCGCGCGCACGCGCACCGGCCCGAGAAAACGATTCGCGTAATCGACCGGCCGATAGACTCGCCCGTCCGGGATTGCGTAGGCCGTCGGCACATCCGCCAGAATCGTGTCGGGCCGGATGTCGCGCCGTTCCAGCGCAAGTTCGTAAAGGAAAGGTTTGAGCGCCGAGCCCGGCTGCCGCAATGCTTGCACGCCGTCGTTGCGGCCAAGATCGTCGTCGGCGAAGTAGTCGGGCGAACCGACATAAGCCAGCACCTCGCCCGTCCGGTTATCGAGAACGATCGCAGCCGCGTGGTGCACGCCGTTGCCGCCGAGCGCCCGCACGACGTTGCGGACCTGCACCTCGACAAAGCCTTGCAGCGGACGATCGAGCGTCGTCCGTACCCGCGCGCGTTCGTCCGGGACGCGCGGCATAAGGTGGAACAGGAAGTGCGGCGCCGCCACGATGCCTGCCGCCTCGGGGCGTAAGTGTATCTGTTCGCCGGCGGCACGCTGCGCGGCCACCAGATCGATCGCTCCGGCGGCTTGCATCCGCGCGAGGACGAAGCGCTGACGCGCCTTCAACGCGAGCCAATGCCGGTAGGGGTCGAGTCGCACGGGATCGTTGGGGAGAGCCGCTAGAAGCGCCGCCTGCGCCGGGTCGAGTTGATCCGCGTCGATGCCGAAGTACGTCAGCGCCGCGGCCTCGACACCGTAGATGTTCGAGCCCATCGGCGCGCGGT
>PLDY01000175.1 GCA_003136895.1 Candidatus Erabacter solicola
CGAGTTCTCCATCGTCGCAACCGCGTCGTCGGCGCTGCGCCGGCCTTCGAGACAATCGGCCAGCGTGCGATATCCGCCGCCGGCGATGTAGGCTTCGTATCCGATGTAATCGGGAACGGGTGTGGAGAATGCCTTGCGTTCGAGCGCTTCGTCAATCGCAGCGACGGTTGCGTTCCCGATCGCATTGTGACGCACCAGCACCGCCGGGGCAACTTCGCAGCGCCCGATGCATGGAGCCGTGACGATGCGCACGCCGTCGCCATACCCACCGCCACGCAATAACGTCAGGAGTTGTTGCGCGCCGTTCATCTCGCACGAAAGACCGTCGCAGACGCGGACCGTGACTGCCGGGGGCACCGTCTCGCCTTCTTTGATGACGTCGAAGTGATGGTAGAACGTGGCAACTTCGAAGACTTCGGTGGTCGACATGCGCATCTCGGACGCCAATGCGACTAGGTGCGCCGCGGAGATGCAGCGATAGCGATCTTGAATCTTGTGCAGATGCTCGATCAGCAGATCNNAGAAGCGCGCGCACCTCTTCGAGCGCGCGCGGATCGACCGGACGGCCCCTGCCGTCGCGACGGCGCTTACGCTTCCCCGCATCGCCGCCGGCAGCCGCCGGCCGCGCAGCGGTGCCGAGCAAGTTGCCGTTGATGAGGTCGATCGAATCCAACCGGGTGCCCTCGATTGTCTGCCTGGTATACCACGACTATTTTCTCGACGGCTTCGCGGCGCCTTTGCCGACTTCTTGACCCGGCGCGATCGCATCGAAGCTGCCGCCCTTCTTCAACGCGGCGCCTTCGTTGAGCGGTTTTTGCCCGTGTCCTTTACCCGGCCGCCCCACCAGGTTGCTGCCTTCAGGCGCCTGCTCGGGCCGGGTCGTGCCCGTGCCGCGATCGCTATCGACGACCGGATCCGGACCGCGTTTGGGCTTTTTCATAGCTCATGCTTACCCGCGCTTGGACCGAACGAACGCGAGCACGCCCTCCAGCGGCCTCGCATTGAGCACGTCGGCGGTCTCGATCCAGGCCCGCCGCGCTTGCCCGACCGCATAACCGACGTACGCGAGCTGGTCCGCCCCGTGCGCGTCGCTATCGAGACTGAAGGTACAACCGAGTTGCTTGGCTCGCCGCGCCAAGTTGCTCGGAAGATCCAAACGCGAAGGGTGCCCGTCGATCTCGAGCGCGGTTCCCGTCCGCGCGGCCGCCGCGAAGACCGCGTCGTAGTCGAATTCGTATCCGCCGAACGACTCGCTGTGCCGGCCGGTCGGATGCCCGATGATGTTCACGAACCGATTCTCGCAAGCGCGGATCAAGCGCGCGGTCATCTCGTCACGCGATTGGTGCGTCGATGAGTGCACGCTCGCGACGACGATATCGAGTTCCGCCAGCACGTCGTCATCGTAGTCGAGCGAACCATCGGCTTTGATATCGACCTCAGCCGAAGCCAGCGTCGCAATCCCGTAGCGCTCGCCGAACTCGCGCAGCTCTGCGCGTTGCGCGCGCAGTTCCGCGGGGTTGAGTCCGAACCGGCCGCGGCCCCACGAGTGATCGGAGATCGAATGGTAGGCGTAGCCACGCGCGGCTGCGCCCGCGATCATCTCCTCGAGCGAATCGACCCCGTCGCTCATCGTGCAGTGCATATGAAAATCGCCGCGGATCTCTTCAAGCGCGACCGGAACCGGAAGCGTTCCGTTCGCGGCCGCTTCGATCTCGCCGATTCCGAGCCGCATCTCAGGTGGAATGTACGACAACCCCAGCGCCGCGTAAACTTCCTCCTCGGTGCGGCACGTTTGATTGTCGCCGCTCGCAACGTCGAGGATGCCGTTCTCGCTGACGCGCAGTCCCTTGCGCACAGCAAGTTCGCGCAATTGAATGTTGTGTTCGCGGCTGCCGGTGAAGTGCTGCAACAGATTACCGTAGACGTCATCCGGTAAGACGCGCAGATCGATTTGCAGACCGCCTGCAAGCCAGATCGAGGCCTTGGTCGACCCTTCGGAAAGCACCGCTTCGGCGCGCTCCCACGCGACAAAACGCTTGATGACGCGATCCGCCTCTTGCGACGTGCAGACGAGATCGATATCGCCGACGGTCGGTTCTTGGCGCCGCAGGCTTCCGGCATACGTGAGGTAGTCGGCCGGTGAACCCGCGGCGAGATATGCGATCGCCTCGCGCGCCAGCGGCAGCGCGCGACCGAGCGGCGTTCGTTTCTGGCGGCCCTTATGCGCGAGAATCCCGCGCTTGATGTTCTCGATCGACTTCGGGCCGAGCCGCGCGACACCGACGAGACTCTCGGCCTCGGCCGCACGTTCGAGATCGGCGAGCGACGCGATGCCTTGCTGCGCGAAGAGCGCCTGCGCGGTCTTCATGCCGATTCCTGAGACGCTGAGAACTTCGAGCAAGGTCGGCGGGTATTTTGCGGCCAGCTCTTCGTAGTACGGGCTCGTGCCGGTTTCCACGATCTCCCGAATGCGGCCGGCGATCGTCTTGCCGATGCCCGGCAACTTGACCAGGTCGTCCTCGGCCAAGAGCTGCGCGGCGGGAGGCGCGTTCTCTAAGGTTTCGGCCGCCCGCTCGTACGCCATGAACTTGAAGAACGGCTCGCCCGCGAACTCCATCAGCGTGCGAATCTCCTTGAGTTTGACGGCGATTTCGGCATTGGTCGGCACGCGGCTCACAAGAGGACGACGCTTCGCCCAATCCGTACGAACGTCCCATGCTCTGCGCCCGGCGCCCCGCGTGACCCCGATCCTGCGCGTCAGCGACGCTCATTTTGTGCGCGACGGCGTCGAGTTGATTGCGCCCTTCTCGCTCACGCTGGAAGACGGTCAACGTGCCGCGCTCACGCAGCCGACCCCCAACGCCGCCAAAATCGCCGCCCGTATCGCGGCCGCGATCGTCAAACCGACCTGCGGCTCCGTTTTCATCAGCGATTTCGATACGCGGCTACAACCACCGCAGGCGAAGCGCCTCGTTGGTTTCGTTCCAGCCGACGGCTTCGAAGGCAGCACGCGCACCTTCGCCCGCGAGCTAAAGTTCCGAGCCCAAGTCTGGAACCTCGAGCTCGCAACGCTCGAACGGAGCGCGGCGGACGTACTGGCGGCGCTTGAAGATCTCAAACTCGAGTACGCGCGGACCGTCGCCCTCGCACTCGCGCCCGACGTTCACCTCATTGTGCTAGAGTGTGCGCGATACGGCGTCGTAGAACGAATCGCGACCCTGCGACCCAACGCGGCAATATTTGCATCGAGCGCAACCAACGCACCGACGACGCATCCGCCCGTCATCGAATTCGCCGTCACAGTTACGTGAACGCCCTCCGCGCAACCTTCGCAATAGCCCGCCGCGAAATGCGCCCGTACTGGCTCTATTCTGTCGGCGCACGCATCCTGCTAGGTGCCGCGCTGGGTACTCTGGATACGTTCCGTTTCGGCCAAGGACTCATCGTCATGATGATCCTCGCGGTCCCACTCGGAGTGGTCGCCGGCCTCGAGCCACGAATCCGTGACTTGACGTATTTCATCGCTCCGCTCTACGGTCGACAACTCGCTCGCGCTTACGCGGTCACCGCCGCGACGGCAGCTTTTGCGCTTCCGTGCGCATTTCTGGTAGCCAATATACTTAGCGTTCGCGTGTTGGCCGATTCGGCTATTTATCACGATATCGGCTTCTCTTGGACCTCGATCGACCAGTCGCGTGGGGCTCCGCTACAAGTCCCGACGGAGTGGCTTGTAGCAGGCGTTGCCCTAGCGATGACCGTTGCCTCAGTTATCGCTTCGTTGGTCGGACTCTCCGCGACACTACGTCGGGGACTAGCGCGGACGGCATACGTAGCGCTGGCTTGCCTCTCCGGTTATTTCTCATTCTTGATTATCGCCGCGACGGCTTTCGATGTCCCCTTTCTCTTGGGCGCCTTCGCGGCAGCGTTACTATTGGGATTCCTCGCACTGCGTGCCTTCGGCGAAACGCTCGCACGATACGACCCGGTCCCCTACTGATATACGGGCTCCGCGCCGGAGCCGCGCGCCTCGTCCGTCAGGAGCGACTCGATACATGATGGAATCCTCAAGTGGAATGAAGGTGATCGTCCCGCCGGCGCTACCGATCCAAGATTATCTCGAAGCCTATACTTGGTTTCGTTGGCATTCGTGGTTTTGGCCAACGATGACTGCGGTCTATGTCATAGTGTTCACGGTGTGGTTCGCGACTGGCGGAAGCGCCATGACAGTTCCCCTTGTCCTGTGGACGCTCTGGTGCGTGGGTTCATATTTCATCCCATTACAATATTGCGCATCACGGGTGCAAAAAGCCCATCTCCGCTGTGGCGAGATTTCCTATACCTTCGGCGCTACGGGCTTCGATGTTCGAACCAGCGTTGGAACCTCCAAGACTCTATGGGCCGCCGTCGATCGCTTTGTGGAAACGCGCCGAAGCTTCGTGATCGGATTCGCAACATCGGCCTTTCTTCTTGATTCCAAAGCGTTTCATCGCGGAGACCGACCGGGCAGCATTTCGTAGCATGATGATAGAGAATCTCACGAAGAGCGCCTAGGCAGCGTCGAGATTCTTCAGAAAAGCGCTCCGCAGAGGGCCGGCTATCGCCACCGAGCCAAGGACTGAAGAGGCTAGACTATCGCCCCAACAGCAGCCGAGAGCTTCTCGATCATCGCGCGGTTGAACAGCATCATGTCGCCCGCGCCGCGCGCCGAGATCCAATGCCCGTCTTGCACCGTCGGCTGATCGCGATAGAGCGCGCCCGCGTTGCGAATGTCGTCCGCAATCGAAGGTGAGCCGGTCAACGTGCGCCCGCGCGAAATCTGCGCGGAGATCAGCACCTGTGCGCCGTGCCCGAGCGAGAACATCGGCTTCTTGGCGGTATCGAACTCTTTGACAAAACGTTGCACTTCGCGGTTCATACGCAGGCGATCGGGCGATGAGCCGCCCGGAATCAGCAGCGCGTCGAAATCTTCGGCGGTGCAGTCGGCGACGAGTTCCTCGGCCTTGACCGCGGTGCCGTCATCGAGGCCCTTCTTGGCGCGGACACGCGCACGCGACTTCTCATCGATACCGACCAGCGTGACGATGGCGCCGGCCTCTTCGAGGGCGCGCCGCGGCTCGCTGAACTCCGCTTCTTCGAATCCGTCGCCGACCAACGCGGCGATACGCTTTCCTTCAATCCCTGCTTGCATGTGCGCTTGGTTCCCGCCCGACGCGGACCGAGCCTTGTGCGCCCGGGGTGACGCCGCCTAGAGGGAGCCGCCCGTGTTCTGGATGGCGACCCGAAGCAAGTAGGCAAGTTCGATTTCGATCTTCCCGAGATCGTCCAGCAGGTCGTCGGCCATCACGGCTTTGAGCGTTGGGTTGCGAACGAACATATCGCGCTCGGGGACTCGGTGGCGCGGATTGATCTCGCGCATGTAGATCCGGGCGTCGAAGCGCGTTTGGCCGGCGGGCAGAAAGTACAGCGGATCGAGACCCATTGCATAGACCGCAAGCGAGAGCACCTCGGCCAGCTGCAAAAACTCGATCGGCCGGATCTTCAGGGCGTGAACGAAACGCGCCAAGGTCGCGACGGCGACCCGTTCGCCCCCGGCTACGACGCGCTCGAACGTGTCGTCCGAAAGCCCGGCCGCAGCGGCCAGCTCGGCGCCTGAGACGTCTTTCTCCACCGCCAAGCGCAGCAGCGCCGCGCCAAAGGCCGAACCACCCGCGGTTCCGGTGGTACCGTCCCAAGTCGCATCAGATCCGACTTTCATACATTGCAGCTTTCGATAGGAATTACGAGCGGCGAACGAGGACACGCTTCGCTCATGAGCGAGCAGGCGCCCGCGAGCGGTGCGACCGAAGCGCGAAAATCGCGTCACCTCGACATCTGTCTCGAAGACGATGTGGCGTCGAACCTCGATGCGGGCTTCTCGAGTATTCGCTTGCGACACGAAGCGCTTCCCGAATGCGCGCTCGAGGACGTCGATAGCGCGGTGACGTTCTTGGGACACAAACTGGCTGCGCCGCTCGTCATCTCATCGATGACCGGCGGGACGAAACGCGCCGGCGCGATCAACTTCAATCTCGCAATCGCCGCCGAACGCGCCGGCGTGGCGCTCGCGCTCGGCAGTCAACGCGCGGCTCTGGAAAATCAGGAACTACTAGCAACGTATCGCGTACGTGAAGTTGCGCCGAACGTCGTCCTGTTTGCGAATCTCGGCGCAGTGCAACTCAACTACGGCGTGACGATCGCTGACGCGCAGCGAGCGGTTGAGGGCATCGGCGCGAACGGGCTCTATCTGCACTTCAATCCGCTGCAAGAGGCGCTGCAGCCGAACGGCGATACGAACTTCCGCGATCTGCTTCCGAAGATCGCGGCGCTCTGCCGCGCGATCGGCGTCCCCGTGATCGCGAAGAGCGTCGGCTCCGGCATCTCGGCGCGCACCGCGCAGCGCTTGATTGGTGCCGGTGTGAGCGCGATCGACGTCGCCGGCGCCGGCGGCACATCGTGGGCGCGCGTCGAGGGAAAGCGCGCCGGCGACGCGCGACGCGAAGCGCTGGCGGAAACGTTCGCGGGCTGGGGGTATCCGACGGTCGCTGCAACGATCGCCGTGCGTGCCGCACTTCCCGAAGCGACGCTCGTGGCGAGCGGTGGCGTGCGTTCCGGCATCGATGTCGCCAAAGCGCTCGCAATCGGCGCCGACTTCGCCGGAATCGCGCTGCCGTTGCTCGAGCCGGCCACTCGCTCGGCCGACGCGGTCAGCGAAGCGCTCGCATCGATTCTCGACGGTCTACGGATCGCGATGTTCGCAAGCGGATGCCGTCGCCCGCGCGATCTGCGCGAAGCCGTTTACGCGCGGGGCGTGGAGTAAATTGAAACGACCTCGCCCTCGATCTGAACCTCGAACGCATCGACCGTCGCGAAATCGCCGAGCGTCATCTTTCCGTCGCGCAGATCGAAGCACCAGGCATGCCATGGGCAGGTCACGATCGTGTCCTCGAGCCAGCCTTCGACGAGCGGGCCGCCCTGGTGCGGACACGTATTCTCGATCGCGTAGAAGGCTCCAGCGACGTTGAAGAGTGCGATCTCGCGACTGCCGAGGACGACCATCTTCCGGCTTCCAGGGGGCATTTCGTCGAGCGTTGCGACGGGGACGAACTCGGCCATTGCAGCGGGTGCCGTTCGCCGCGGCGAATGGACTCCATCCCCTTTCCTGAGGTCCGTCATGTTCACGGATTACCGCACCTGGCTCGAGTCCGAACTCAAACTGCTCGGAAATGCGAGTCACCACGCCTATTCGTTCGGCCAAGCAAACATGGCCAAGCGCGCCATCGAACGGCTCGATCAAGAGCTCGCCGGCAAGATCGTGCTGCCACTCGAGCGCTCCGAAGCGGCGGCGATCCTGGCAGCGCTCGAAGCGATGGCGGCAAAGGACGACCTCGAAGCCTCGCTCGCCGGCCTGCGCAAACGCCTCACCGACGCATTGGCCGGAATCGGCTAGCGTCTAGGCCAGCCGGCCGAAGCGCGGCGGTTCGCTGTCGAGCAGAACGCGCCGGATCTCTTCGCTGACGCGCCGGCGCACGCTGCGGATCGAGTCCGCCGAGCGAAACGCGGTATGTGGCGTCACAACCACATTGTCGAATGCGAGGATGCGCCGATTGATCGGATCTTCGTTCGGATCCTCAGGCGTGAAGACGTCCGAACCGTAGCCGCCGAGCCGCCCGCTCTGCAGCACCTCGAGCACTGCTTCGGGCTCGACCAGATCTCCGCGCGCCGTGTTGATGAGGAGCGCGCCCTCTTTGATCGCACGCAAAACGGAGCGCCCGATCAGCCAATGCGTCTCGGCCGAAAGTGGAGCGTGAACGCTCACGACATCGCTGGTCGCAACTAAACCTTCCAAGGTCGCGCACTTGCGCACACCGAGACCCGCCATTTCGGCGACCGGGACGTACGGATCGAAGGCTTGTAAGCTACCGTAGAATACGGCGGCTTTGCGCGCAACTTCGTGCCCGATACGCCCCAACCCGACGATGCCGAACGTGAGGTTACCGAGTCGTCGCTGCGCGGGGGCGCCCTCGGTCGTCCACACACCGGCTCGAACTTGCGCGCTTTGCAACGCGATGCGCCGCTCGAGCGCCAAAATCAGCGCGAGCGCGTGATCGCTCACCTCGGGCGTGCAATAGTCCGGAACGTTGAAAGCAAAGATGCCGCGGCGCTCGAGTTCGGGTAGATCGAGGTTGTCGAAGCCGACGCCTTGGCGACCGACGACGCGGCAGGTCGGCGCGAGCACGTCGATCAGGGGCGCATTGATCTGCGTGCGTAAGACGAGGACCGCGTTCGCGCCGCGCAGACGTTCGACGAGTCGCGGCCCATCGGTTACAAAACGGCCGTTCTCATAAATACCGAGTTCGAGGGCGATCGCTTCTCCGTAGATCTCGCGCTCGATGTCGCACAATTCTAGGTCGAGCTTTCCATTCGGCCCAACCGCCCAGCGCGGATCGGTATAGACGACGCGTGGTTTGGTTTCGCTCACGCCCGGGCGCCGACGACTTTGCCGGTGGCAAAATCGTACGTGCCGAAATCAGGTGCGAGCCGACGATGATTCGGCATCTCTAGCCATAGCCGCATCATGTGCCGCTTGCGCTCCGGTTCGGCGTAGTCTTCGTAACCGGTGCGATCGTGCAGCGTCACGTAACTGTTGAGGAGTTGAAGATCGCCGCGTTCGAGATCCATCGAGAGGACGTGCTCTTCCGCGATCTTGTAGAACGTATCGAGCGCTTCGGACTCAACCGGCCCAAGCGGCCGGCCAACGCGCTCCTGACCCGCACGGATGTACGTCGCGTTTGCGCCGCAACTCAATTTGCCGTCATAGTAGCTGAAGACTGGGCGGTAGTAGACCGGCGGTTCGCCCGGCTGCTCTTCGCCGCGCAGATCGATCGCGAACCGTTGGTAGAGCGCGCCGAGATAGCAGGGACAGCGGGCCAGCATCTCGTTGTGGATGCGCATCGAGCTGACGACGCGGCTGATGCCGCCCGATCTCGCCTTGTTCATGCACAGCAGGCCGACGACGTCGCAGCGATCGACGTGCAAGCTCTGTGCGGCGCGCGTCTGGTAACCGCGCGCGTGCGGATCGCTCAGTTCGAGCCCTTCATCGCGCACGTGTCCGACCAGATCGCCGCGCGCGTTCTGCGGGATCGCGCGGCCCAAATGCGTGCCGATGCCCCACAGGGCGCGTGCCGCGTCACCGCCCCAACGTTCGACCGGAAAGCCGCGCAGCAAAAACATACCGCGACCGTTCTCGAGTTGCTCGGCAATGCCGGAGAGCGTCAGGCCGAACGACGGCAACGGGAAATCGTCGCGTGCGGCGCGCTCCACGATCGGCTGACGGGCACGTGAGAGTGCGAGCGCCGCATCGAGTTCGCGCACGTCGGCATCGCTCAGCCGGTACGTCCACGACGCGTCGGCCGCCAGATCCCGGCCGCTCCACGCGACGGGACCGCTCACGGATTTGGTAAGGATGGCGCCCATCGGGGAGGCGTTCGCAGTTATCGCAACAATTCTCTTCCGACCACGCCTGTGCTCCGAGAGGGGACTAGCCATGCTCGTCCGTCGCACGCTGCTTGCCGCACTCGGCGCCGTTGCGCTCGCCTTTACCGCTTCGTCCGCCCCGGCGCCGGCCGCCGGCGATGCGCCGCCCACCGTGACGATCGCGTATCAGCCCGGCATCGGCTACGCGACGCTCATCGTAATGAAGCAATCGGGCGCACTCGAGAAACGCTTCCCGGGGACGAAATTCGATTACCGCGTGCTCTCGAACGGCGACGCGATCCGCGACGGTATCATCGCCGGGCAGATTCAAATCGGCGCCGGCGGCAACGGGCCGTTTCTGATCGGCTGGGACAAAGGCGTCGGATACAAACTGATCGCCGCGATGAACGTCATGAACCTGTGGCTCGTAACGCGCGATCCGAAGATCAAGACGCTCAAGGACATTCCGCCCAACGCCAAGATCGGAATGCCCTCGCCCGACGCCGTGCAGGCGATCGCGCTACGCAAAGCTGCGCTCGACCAATTCGGAGATGCGCATAAGTTTGACACGAATATCGTCGCGATAGCGCATCCGCTCGGCGTGCAGGCGATGGCCGCCGGTCAACTCGAGCTACACTTGAGTGCGCCGCCCTTCGAGTTTGACGAAGTCGCCGCCGGCGGACACGTCGTCTTTCGAAGTTTCGAAGCCTTCGGCCATAGCACGTTCAACAGCGTCTACACGACCGGCGCCTTCAACGCGCAATATCCGCGTTTCGTCGAAGGTTTGTATCGCGAACTGCGCGCGGCGACCGATTTGCTCAATGGGAATCCGGATCTGGCTGCGGAGTATCTATCCAAGGATGCCGAGGGAAAAGTGAGCGCTGCGAAATTCAAGACCTACCTGCGCAGCCCGGATATCCGCTACGACACGACACCCCATTTGTTCTTAAAAACCGCCGCCTTCATGAAGTCGATCGGCATGCTCGACAAAGTTCCGGCCAACATCCGCGAGATCGAACTACCGTTCCTGAACGGCGTGGGTGATTAGCAGCACGACGCCTCTAGTCAGCGCGACCGGCGTTTCGATCGACTACATCGACGCCGGCGGCCGCCGCACGACCGCCGTCGAGGACGCGAGCTTCAACGTGCAATGCGGCGAAACGTTCGTCATGATCGGTCCTTCAGGCTGCGGCAAGACGACGCTGCTCAAAGCGATCGCCGGCTTCTTACGGCCCGCGCGCGGCATGCTTCTGGTCGAAGGGCAACCCGCACGCGAACCCGGTCCCGACCGTGCCGTCGTCTTTCAAGACTTCGATCAGCTCTTCGCTTGGCGTACCGTGCGCGATAACGTCGTCTACGCTCTGCGCGTGGCGCGCAAGATGCCGTCCGGCGCTGCCGGCAAGAAAGCCGACGAGATGCTCGCGCTCGTCGATATCGCGCGTGCCGCGCATCGCTATCCGCACGAACTTTCGGGCGGCATGAAGCAGCGTGCCGCGATCGCGCGCGCGCTCGCGCTCGAACCGTCGATGCTGCTGATGGACGAGCCGTTCGGCGCGCTCGACGCGATCACGCGCAATCAACTGCAGATCGAACTCAAGGGGATTCACGAGCGCACCGGTGTGACGATCGTCCTCGTCACGCACTCGATCCAGGAAGCGATCTACCTCGGCGACCGCGTTATGGTCATGTCATCGTTTCCGGCACGCGTGCGCGAAATCGTCGACACGCGCGACGCAACCGATATCGAATCGACGCACTTCGCCGAACTGACCGGACGCCTGCGCGCGCTTCTGGTACATCGCGAAGAACAGCTCGATCAACCCGACCGAGCCGCGCTCTGATGGGGTCGCTTTGGATTCGTCTACCTGTCGCATTGCGATACACGTTGCTCGTCATTGCGGTGCTACTCGTTTGGCAGGGATACGTCTCGATCTCTCACGTTCAAAAGCTTCTGGTCGCGTCGCCGATCGATGTCGCGCACTCGCTCGTCGCCGACTTTCAGTCGGGGCAGCTCACGAAGGCGACCTGGAACACGTTGCAGACGCTGCTCGAAGGCATGGCGATCGGCGCGATCTGCGGATTCGTCTTGGCTTCGTTTGCAGTTTTCTCGCGCATCGGGCACGACTTGCTGACCGTACTCAGCTCGATCTTCAACCCGCTGCCCTCGATTGCGATTCTGCCGCTCGCGATGATCTGGTTCGGGCTGCGGCCCGAGTCGATCGTCTTCGTCGTCGCGCTCGCGACGATCTGGCCGGTCGCGATCAACACCGATACGGGTTTTCGCACGATCTCCAATACGACGCAACTCGCCGCGCGCAACCTCGGGCTGCGCGGCTGGCGGTTGGTGATCGGCGTCCTCCTGCCGGCGGCGCTGCCTTCGATCAGCACCGGGCTGAAGGCAAGCTGGGCCTTCGGCTGGCGCACGGTCGTCGCGGCCGAACTCATTTTTGGTGTGGCGGGCTCGGCCGGCGGCCTGGGCTGGTACATCAATAACGCCCGCTACTACTTACAGACATCGAACATCTTCGCAGGCCTGGTCGTCATCTCGGTGTTAGGGATCCTCGTCGAATCCATTTTCGGTCTCGTGGAGCGCCACACGGTCGTCAAGTGGGGCATGAAGCGCGCGGCGTAATTCGAAAGCCGATTGCAACAACGCACGCCCGATTGGGTCGTTCCCTAGGACGGACCCTGGACGCCCTCGGGGACCCGTGGTATGATTCGCCGGTCGCCGGCCCGGTGCGCGAGCTCTGGAGCCGAGCGAGACTATCCTGATCAAGGAGCCATCCCGTGCCTCTCACCAAAGACCAGAAGCTCGAAATCTCGTCCAAATATGGGCGCAGCAGCAACGACACCGGGTCCGCCGACGTCCAGATCGCGGTTCTGACGGCGTCGATCAACCAGCTGAACGAGCACGTGAATCTTCACAAGAACGATCATCACAGCCGCCGCGGCCTGCTGATGCAGGTCGGTCAGCGCCGCCGCTTGCTCGGTTACTTGCGGAATAAAGATTTGGATCGGTACCGCAAGCTGATCGCCGAACTCGGCTTACGCCGCTAACAACCGGAAAAGCCCGGAGGGACGACGCCGAGTTGGCGCGCTTGCGCGCAGTTTGCTCGTGCGCGGTCACACCTGAATCGAAGATCGCGGTTCAAGTGGGGGACGAAGTGTGACGCGGCCGGGCGATTGGATTCCGAAAGATGCGCTCATTGCCGCAAACCTGTTTGCGGGGATTTCGTGGATCGCGCTCTTCGCGCTGGCAACGAGCGGCGTCGAGCCCGGCTCGCTTCCTTCGCTCGCATTCGTGCATCTCGTCGCGCTCGGATGGCTTTCGCTGGCGGCACTTTCGGTTCTGATTCACGTGACGCCGGCGTTTCTCGGCGTGTCGTGGAGGTTCGAATCGCTCGCGCGAAACGCGCTGCGCGGCTTTGCGATCGCGGTCGCGGCACTTGTCCTCGGTTTCGCCACAGCTAACACGACGTTGCTCGAGTGGGCCGGTCTGCTCACGCTCGCGACCCTTGCCCTCTACCTGGTGCCGGCGAGCGTGACGATCGCGCGCGCGTTCTCCGGCAGCCGGCAAGAAGCGGCGGTCGCACGCGCCCTACTCAGTACGCTCGGCGCGTTCGTTGTCACGGCCGCTTTGGGCGCCCTCTTCGCCTTAGCGCTGAACGGTCGCGCGAACGCCGGCTTCTTGACAACGCTGCCTCCGGCGCACGCGGTCCTCGGGATCGCCGGATGGCTGACGCTCTTAATCTTCGGCGTTTCGACGCGCACGATGCGCGCGATCAACGGCACCGGCTCGCGCTGGCCGGCGAGCCACATCATCGCATCGACGCTCGTGCTCCTCGGTGCGCTCGCGTTCGCAATCGCCGCGTTCGTACCGCAACCGTGGTTGTTCGCCTCCGCAGGCGCGGCGTTCGCATTGGGCGTCACCGCCTATGCCGCGAATCTCGTCGATATCTTGCGCCGCAACGCGGCGCCGAACCGCATTCCGCAGGCATTCGTCGCGGCGGCCATCGTGTGGCTGCTCGGCGCACTCGTCCTCGGAATCGGAACGATGAACGGAAGACCGTGGGGCGCGGCGTTCGTCTACGTCGCGCTCGTTGGATGGCTAGGGCAGATGGTCAACGCGCACGTCTTTCACATTGGGATTCGGTTGCTGATCACAACCGTGCGCGGTGACGACGACGAAACGCGGCCCTGGGCAGTCCTCAATCAACCCTTGGCTTGGACCGCGTGGAGCTGTTTTCAAGTCGCCGCCGGCCTGGGAACGCTGGGGCTCGCAATACAATTTCGCGCCGAGGTCAGTTTCGCCGCGCTGGCGGGCCTGATCGGCTGGCTCACAATGGTGACCGCAGTCTTCGCGACGTACCGGCGTCTTCGCGCGACCGCTCCGGAGATCGCGCGTGCCCCTTGAATCGCGGCGCTTTGCAAAAGCGGCGCTGCTCTTCTTGTTCCTCGCGTTCGTCGCGGGTGCGGCGTTTACGATCGTACGCGGCGCAGGCATCGCCGTTCCGGCGATCTTCGCGGTCGAACACGGACACGCGGGCTTTATCGGATTCCTCGTCAACATCGTCATCGGTATCGCGCTGTGGATGCTGCCGCTCAATCGCGAACGGTATCCCTTAACACAAGGACGCTACCCGCAGTGGGCGCCGGCGCTCTGCTTCTGGCTACTCAACGGCGGCTTGGCCGTTCGCATCGTGACCGAACCGGCATACGTTCTGGCAATGCACACGGCGTTGTTTGCGATCGTGCTCGATCTCGCTGCGCTCGCGCAGGTTGCGGCGATCGTCATCTTCATCGCGATCGCGTGGCAACGCGTACGCGGCCCCTCGCATCCGGCGCCCGGCGTGCGCTGATTAGTCTTCGCTTCCGAAGATCATCTCGTCCGACTTTGCCGTGAAGCCCAACCGCTCGTAGAGCGCGCGCCCCTGATCCGACGTTCCGAGCACTAAGCGATCGACCCGCCGGCGCTCCGCCTCCGCGAGTGCTTCACGCATGATCGCGAGCGCGATGCCGCGGCGACGGTACTGCGGATCGACGTAGACGTTGCGAACGCGCCCGTCGAGCGGAACGGCTTGCCCGATGCGCGGCAGCGCGGGAAGCAACATGAGGCAGCCCGAGCCGACCGCGCGCTCTCCGTCAAATGCGATCCAGGCCAGCAGTGTGCCGTCCTCGAGCTTGGCCGCGAACATGCGCTCGCTAGCCGACATGAGGCTCTCGAGTTCGGCGGCGCTGCTATGCTCGTGACGCTCAGACGCCGAGCGAACCCGCATCTCCGCCAGCAGCCTCCCATCGCGCGGCGTGGCGGCACGCACCAAAATCCCGCAAACCATGGCCGCGCCTTCGACGGCAACCGCTTGGTCCCGGTATCGCGTGGCTTGCGAGGGGGGGGGTCAGTTCCGGGCCGGGCGAGAAGCCTGCCCCCCTTAAAGCAAAAAATAAGAACAAAGAACTAGGAGTAAATGTGCCAGAAACCGTCTCGCTCGAGATCGGCGGCCGTACGCTGGTCATCGAGACCGGTGAATTGGCGAAGCAAGCCAACGGCAGCGCCCTCGTACGCTATGGCGACGAAAACGTCGTCCTCGCAGCCGTAACGATCTCCGCAAAACCACGCGAAGGTATCGACTTCTTCCCGCTCACCTGTGAATTCGAAGAAAAAATGTATGCCGCGGGCAAGATCCCAGGCGGCTACATCAAGCGCGAAGGCCGCCCGACCGAACACGGCGTCCTCTCCGCACGCCAGATCGACCGGCCGATCCGGCCGCTCTTTCCCGAAGGTTTTCGCAACGATGTCATGATCGTATCGACGGTCCTGTCGATCGATCCCGAACTCGATGCCGACGTGCTCGCCGTTTGCGCAGCGGGCGCCGCCCTCGCCTTCTCGGACATACCGTTTGAAAAAACGGTCGCTGCCGTGCGCGTCGGACGCGACGAGAGCGGAAAGTGGATCTGCAATCCCACCCTGCCGCAGTATGAAACCGGCGGCGTCGAAATCGTCGTGGCGGGAACCGCCGACGGCGTCATGATGGTCGAAGGCGCGGCCAAAGAGATCTCCGAGGAAGACTTCCTCGCCGCGGTCGAATTCGCTCACACCGAGGTCAAGAAGATCGTCGCCGCCATCGACAAGCTCGCGAAGAAAGTGGGCAAGCCGAAGGGCAGCTACCCGGCGCAGAAACCGGATGCCGACCTCGCGGCCTTCATCGAAAAGAAGTTCAAGGACGACGTCGCGGTTGCGATGCGTATCATCGACAAAACCGAGCGGAACGCAGCCTTCGCCAAGATCACGCGCGACGAAGCGATCGCGCGTTGCGGTAAGAAAGACGACGAGGTCAAAGCCAAGCTCGAAACGTCGGGCAGCAAAGATTTCGACAAGATCATTAAGTCGATGGAAGAGAACGAACTCCGCGTGATGGTCGTCGACGAAGGCATGCGCCCCGACGGCCGCAAGGCCAACGAGATCCGGCCGATTTGGAGCAAGATCCACTACGTGCCGCGAGTGCACGGCAGCGGCGTCTTCACGCGCGGACAGACCCAAGTCTTCACCGCGGCGACGCTCGGCTCGATCTCGGACGAGCAGCGCTTGGACTGGATCATCGCCGTTCCCAACAAGCGCTACATGCACTTCTACAACTTCCCGCCGTACTCGGTCGGCGAGACGCGTCCGATGCGCGGACCCGGCCGGCGCGAGATCGGTCACGGACACCTCGCCGAAACGGCGATGCTGCCCGTACTCCCGAGCGAGGAAGACTTCCCGTACACGCTGCGCTTGATGAGCGAAGTATTGGAATCGAACGGCTCGTCGTCGATGGCGTCGGTCTGCGGTTCGACGCTCGCGCTCATGGACGCCGGCGTGCCGATCAAGAAGCACGTCGCGGGCATCGCGATGGGCTTGATTCTGCATGGCAAGAAACACGCGGTGCTCTCCGACATTCAAGGCCTCGAAGATGCTTTGGGTGAGATGGACTTCAAGGTCGCAGGAACCGTCGATGGCATCACCGCGATTCAGATGGACATCAAGGTCCAAGGCATCACGATCGCGATCATGCGCGAAGCACTCGCCCAGGCCAAGACCGGTCGCCTCTTCATCATCGACAAACTCAAAGAGACGATCGCCGAGCCGAATAAGGAACTCTCGAAGTACGCGCCGCGCATGATCGTGCTGACGATCAGCCCGGACAAGATCAAAGACGTGATCGGACCCGGCGGCAAGATCATCAACAAGATCATCGCGGATACCGGCGTCAAGATCGACATCGAGAACGACGGCCGGGTCTTCATCGCTTCGCCCGATGGCGAAGGCGCGGAAAAAGCGCGCAAGATGGTCGAGGCGCTCACCAAAAGCGTCAACGTCGGCGAGACCTACATGGGCACCGTGACGCGCTTGATGAACTTCGGCGCGTTCGTCGCGGTCCTGCCCGGCAAAGAGGGGCTGGTGCATATCAGCCAACTCGCTCCGGGTCGCGTCGAGAAGGTCGAAGACGTCGTCAAAGTCGGCGACGAGATCATGGTCAAGGTCGTCGAGATCGACTCGCAAGGTCGCATGAACCTCTCGCGCAAGGCCGTGCTCACGGGCGAAGATCCGTCCGGTCCGTTGCGCAGCGGCGAACCGCCCCCGCGCGAGCGAAACGGCAGCGGAGGCGGCGGACGCCGCCGGCGCGAGTAACCACAACATCGCACGAAGAGCAGGCCGCTCGCGAGGGCGGCCTTCTTCGCATCCTAGCCCCCGATGAAGCCGCGGTAGGGTCGCAGCGGGATGACCTCGACCTCCATCATCGCGTGCTGCGAGAGCGGCAGGGCGGCCACCAGCGCGGCAGCGGCCTCGAGATCGGGAGCCTCGATGACGATCACCGCTCCGGGAACGTCGCCCCGGCTGTAGATCTCACGAAAGACCCCCGAGGCATAGTTGGCACGCGCCTGGTCCGCCTCGGCGGGCAGATGCTCGGCGAACTCGGCCTGGCTGAAGCGGCCGGTATGGCGGCGGGTGACCGCGAGAAACTTCATGCCCCGGCGGTTCGTTGAAAAAACCGGGAGAACCGCCCAACGGGCAGACTTCCTGGCCAGGGTCGCGAAAGTAACTTCTTCTCCAGGAGGCTACTATGCTGCGTCGCACGTTTGCTCTTTTCGTCGCTCTGGCTACCGCCGGGGCTCTGCTCCCGGCCCTAGCGGCCGCCGACGAACCCTCAATCGCGGTCATGCCGATCGCCGCCGACGGCATCAATCCGACGTTCACGGCAACGTTCGACGCCGGAAAAGCGCTGACCGATCTGCTGACCAACAAGCTCGTCGATAAGGGCAAGCTCTCGGTCGTCGACCGGGCGCACATCGACCAAGTCTTTGCCGAACAGAAGCTCGCGCAGAGCGCCGATATTTCAGCGGCGAACGCAGTGCAACTCGGGCATACGATCGGCGCCAACTTCTTGGTCGTGGGCCGGATCGTCTACCTTGACAAGGCCGGATCGAATTCGGGCGTGGCCACCAGTGCGCTCAGCCGCTTCGGCTTGGGCGGCGTCAGCACGTCGTCGGACAAGTACAAGCTCGACGTGCGCTTGCAAATCCTCGATGCCTCAACCGGCAGAATCGTGAAGGCCTTTTCGCACGAGGAATCGCGCAGCGCGCAAGGCGTCGTTCTGGGCGATATGACGGGCATCGGCGGCTATTCGAGCCAGTCGTTCGGGAGTTCGATCATCGGGCAACTCTTGATCAACGCCGCCAACGATTTCGCAAACAAGATATCCGCCACCACGTTGACCAGTGCGCCCGCCGGGCCGTCGATCAACGCCTTGATCATCGCGCTCGACGGCACCAACGCGATCCTCAACAAAGGCTCGGCCGACGGCGTTACGAGCGGGATGTACTTCAACGTCTTCCACGAGATCTCGGCGAAGGATCCGGCAACGAACCAGATGCTCGTCACCGATGTGCCGGATGGAACCGTTCAGGTCATCTCGGTCAGCGAACATTCGTGCGTCGCGCGAACCGTCACCGGCAAACCCGTCTCACCGGGAGTAGCCAAGAACTCGTAGTCCCAAGGCGCTTTCTAGCGATAGCCTCGCAGATCGGAACAGGAGATGAGACCGGCGTCGTGCGCGAAAAAGCGCACCTCCGAGCGGCGGCCGCTCGAATCGATGCCGGTAACGAACACTTGATGGCGCGAGGAGCCGTTGTTCTGTTCGAATCCGGTCCTGCGTCGCGAGTCGTAATACGCGCGGTTCAGAATTGCGAGCGCGCGCGGCAGCGAGTCGGTCGCCGTATATTGCGGCGGAATCGTCGCGCACGGCCGGCCGTCGAGCACGATCACGAGCGTCGTAGCGGTATACTCGTCGCGGACGAAGTCGCCAACCGCCGACCACGGCCAGAAATCGGGAGCGCCGACCGGAATTGGCGAACGCGACGGGTCGGGTGGATCGGCCGCCGCGCAGGGAGCCGCCGCGCAGAGCAGCGCAACCGCAAAGACGACCCATCGAGAAGGCGCGCAGGCCCGAAAGATCCGCATCGGCCCCGACTTCATCCGGCGTCTCTCAGACTCTTTCCCGGATCGCCCTGCCCGTGACCATCGTCGCCGCCGTACACGAGGCCCTGGCCCGGGCGAACGGGGGATAAGCGGGCGCCGTCCAACGTTCGCAACCCGATGGCATTCGATTCCCTAGCGCAATTCGTCGACGCGCTCAAGCGTGCCGGTGAACTGACCGAGGTCCGCACGCGCGTCGACCCGCACCTCGAGATCGCCGAGATCACCGACCGCGTCGTGAAAGCCGGCGGGCCGGCGCTGCTCTTCAGCGACGTCGCGGGCTCGGCATATCCCGTCCTGACCAATCAGTTCGGTTCGGAACGGCGCATGGCGCTGGCCTTCGGCGCGCAGACGCTCGACGATGTCGCAGCGCGCGTTCGCGGCGCGCTCGATCTGCGCAAGCCGCGCACCGTGACGGAGGGCCTCGCCAAGGCCGCCTCGCTCGGCGCGCTGGCGTTGGCGCTGCCGCGCACGATCGTGCGCGCGCCCGTGCAAGAGGTCGTCGAGAGCGAGCCCGATCTGCGCACGCTTCCGGTGCTGACCACCTGGCCGTTTGACGGCGGCCCGTTCATCACGCTGCCGCTCGTCATCACGCGCGATCCCGATAGCGGAACGCAAAACATCGGCATGTACCGGATGCAAGTCTACGATACGCGCACGACCGGCATGCATTGGCAGCGCCACAAGCAAGGCCGAGCGCACGCGCGCAAGTGGGGCCGCCGCGTCCCCGTCGCCGTGGCGATCGGCTCGGATCCGGCACTGACGTATGCGGCGACCGCGCCGCTTCCGCCGATGATCGATGAAGCGGCGTTCGCCGGCTTCTTGCGTGGACGCGCGGTGCGCATGGTGCAATGCAAGACGGTCGATCTCAAAGTTCCGGCCGATGCGGAGTTCGTGCTGGAAGGATACGTCGACAACGACGACTTGCGCATCGAGGGTCCGTTCGGCGATCACACCGGCGTGTACAGTTTGGCCGACTATTATCCGACCTTTCACGTGCAGTGCGTTACGCGACGCCGCAATCCGATCTACGCGGCGATCGTCGTCGGCAAGCCGCCGGCGGAGGATGCATGGCTTGGAAAGGCGACCGAACGGCTCTTCCTGCCACTCTTGCAGATGGTCGTGCCGGAGATCGTCGACTACAACTTACCGGTCGAAGGCGGTTTCCACAATCTTTGTATCGTCTCGATCAAAAAATCGTATCCCGGCCAAGCGAAGAAAGTTATGAACGCATTGTGGGGCCTGGGACACATGATGATGCTGACGCGCTGCCTGCTCGTCGTCGACGCGGATGTCGACGTGCACGACACGCGCGCCGTCGCGTGGTTTGCGCTCAACAACGTCGACGCGTCGCGGGATCTGATCGTGATGCCGGGGCCGGTCGACGATCTCGATCACAGCGGATCGTTTCTGGTCGCGCTCGGTCACAAACTCGGCATCGATGCAACGCGCAAGGGCGCGGACGAAGGGTACGCGCGCGCCTGGCCACCCGATATCACGATGGATGATGCAACGCGCGAACTGGTCGATCGCCGCTGGCAAGAATACGGCCTGCGTTTGGGCGGGACGAACGATGCGTGGTCGGGACAAGGCGACGTCGCGCTGCGGCGCTTGCTCGCGACCCCGGGTCTCGTGCTCGGCGCCGTCGATCCGGCGGCGCTGCGCGCGGAGGGCGTCCCCGCGCTAGAGCGCGCGCCCGAATGATTCGCTCGGTGTTGCGCGAGCTTCGGATCGAGCACACGCTCTTTGCATTGCCCTTCGCCTACGTCGGTGCGGTGCTGGCGGCGCACGGATTGCCGAGCGTGCATCAGTTCGTCTGGATCACGCTAGCCGTGCTCGGCGCGCGAACCGCAGCGATGGCGGCCAACCGTTATATCGATCGCGACATCGACGCACGCAATCCGCGAACCGCGCGGCGCGCGCTCCCCGTCGGCACGCTCGCGCCGGTCGCCATGCTCGGTGCTGCGGCGCTCGGAATCGCGCTGCTGATTCTGGCCGCGTTCGAACTGAACCCACTCTGCATCAAACTGCTGCCGCTCGCAGCGCTCGGCATCCTCGCTTATCCGTTCTGCAAACGCTTCACCTGGGGTACGCACTTCGTGCTCGGGGCGGTCGACGGCCTGGCGCCGCTGGGAGCCTTCATCGCGGTCTCCGGAACCGTATCGCTCGCCGCGCTGCTCGTCTTCGTCGCGGTCACGATCTGGGTGGCCGGCTTCGATATCATCTACGCGTTGCTGGATCGCGAGATCGATCTGGCGCAAGAGATCCGTTCGATCCCCGCTCGCTTTGGTGAGTCGAGCGGACGCCGCTTGCCGATCGCGTTGCATGCGGCCATGATCCTCTTGCTCGGCGGCGCCGGCGCGCTCGCAGGCGTGGGCCCGCTCTATTACCTCGGGGTCGCGTTCGCAGCCGGCCTGACGTGGTATGAAGACCGCCTCTTCGGACGTTCAAAGAATATCTTCGTTCTCAACGAAAGAGTCTTCGTGAGCAATATGGTTTTCTCGGTCGCATTTCTCGCGACGACCCTCGGAGGATTTGCATGGCACGCCTGAACCGGCGCGAGTTCGTTGCCGGCGGCGCCGCCTTGGGTGCGCTGGCGCTCGGGACGCCCGCGCGCGCGGTCTTCGACGATCCGCTCGCCGGCTCGGCCCAGATCGCGGTGATCGGACCGCTCACGGGCGACTCGATCCGGCTCGGCGAGCAAATCGGCAACGGAGTACGCGCGGCCCTCGATGACGCCAATCGCCTGCGCGGTCCGATGGATCGTCTGTTCGTGATGCGCACCTTCGACGATCAGAATTCGCTCGCATCAGGTCTGGTCAACGCGCAGTTCTGCGCCGATGATGCGACCCTCATCTGCGCCATCGGGCACTTGAGCGGACGCGTCACGGATGCGGCGCTACAGACCTACGTCAACGGGCGCTTGCCACTCATCGTTCCGGCCTCGACGTACGACAAGATTACCGCGCATGGGTATGGCGGCGTGCTGCGCTTGGAGACCAAGGACTCGACCGAAGGAAACCTCGCAGGTGCGGTCGTGATGTCGCTCGTCAAGCCCAAGTCTTCCGTCGTGCTCTATCAAGACGCCGATTACGGCATCGACGCCGCCGCCGGGTACCACGACCGGATGCTCAGCGAAAAAATCGCTTCGCAAGCTATTCGGTTTGCCTGGGACAAACCGGATTTCAGTACGATCGCGCGAGCGGCGCTCGAGGCCAAGCCGGACGTGATCTATCTTGCCGGCGTGGTCAAAGACATGGGCCCGATCCTGCCGGCGCTGCGCCTCAACGGCTACAAGGGCGCGATCTACGGCTCGCAAGGGTTCTTCGATGCGGCAACGATCGACAAATACAAGGGCGACGCGGAAGGTTTGATCATCTCGACATCGATGCCGCCGCTGCAGCTGGCGCCGACGGTCTTTCGCATCAAGGGCGACTTCGAGCGACGCTACGGCGCCTTTACGCCGCTCTCGGCCTTCGCCTATGCGTCAGCCCAGATCGCGATCGCGGCGGTCAAGCGCGGCGGAGCGAACGACCGGCTCGCGGTCAGCCGCGCATTGTCGTTCGCGACGCCGTACGATACCGCGGTCGGCACGTTCACGTTCGGAAGCAACGGCGACCCGCAGGATCCGAATGCCTACTTCTACACGGTCAGGGATGGAAAGTGGGCCTACCTGCAGTCGGCCCACCGCAGCAACTTCGTTCTGAAGTAAGCCTAGTTTCGCGAAGAGCTCGTGCGCGCGGCACGTGTGTCGGAGGTTCGTGCCGCCTGCAGGTGGTGCGCCGGCTTGATGCTATCGTCGGGCGCATCCTCGACGTCGATGTTAATTCGCAGCCGCCAGGCGCCGAGCGTCAGGGAAAAAGCCGTTCCAAAATATCGCATCGCTACGCTATACCTCCATGCGCTTCCAACTGAAGATCGCGATCACCGAGGCAACCACTCCGATCGTCCAAACCAAGGCAAATCGCAGTTCGAAACTCAGGTCGTTGAGCGATCGTACCTCGATGCCGCTGAAGTTGGTGGCGCCCGCCGAGTGCGAGCTAATCGCGCTCATGTATGCCATCGGGTTGACGTAGTTAATGAGTACGACCGCCGTGTGCAGCCACGTCCCGGCGGGAATGATACGCGCGAGCGGGGCAAGCACGATGAACACGGCCCAACTCAAGCCGACGACGAGACCGGCCCGTCCGCGATTCCACGCAGTTGCGGCTTGCAGTAGGCCGTACCACATGAACGCGATACCCAGGCCCAAGCCGAAATTGCGCGCTGCGCTCGCATCGACGACGACCAGCCCGGTTAGTCCGAGTGTCGCCAGCACCAGCATGACGAACGCGAGTGCGATGAAGTACGCGACGACGATCGCACCCAAATCGACGAGAATGTATCCCAAGGCCAGGCGCTCGCGTGCGACCGGTTTGGTCCACACCATCTCCACGCCCTCGTTCTCACGATTGAGACTAACGCCGAGTACCGTTGCGAAGATCATCGGACACCAAGCGAGTCCCGCGAGCAACGCGCCCAGCGGAATCGATCCGTTGTGATCGTGCGATATGTCGCCACCGATATGGACCGTCGCCCCGGGCGCGTGGATCGAGAGCAGAAAAATGACGTACAGTGCGGCAAAGACCCCGGTGTACCACATCAGGGACTTGCGCAGACGCAGGAGTTCGACGTAAACCATTACCGGTCTCCGTTGGGCGAAGCGGCGGCGACGTCACCGACCGCGTTGATGAAGATATCTTCGAGGCTGAGATCGAGGATGCTAACGTTCTTCGGCGCCAGCTCGTTGATACGTCGAGCGACGCCTTCGCTATCGTGGTTGACGTAGGCGCGCAAGATGCGGCCCGAGCGAACGATGCGGCTAATGCGCGGGTCGACGGCCAAACCGTTGAGGTCGGGGATCATTTGATCGAAGATCGCTTCAACGATTTTCTCCGAGCCCTTCAACGAATCGACCGTGCCGTCGACGATCAGCTTTCCATTTTTGAGAATCGCGACGCGATCGGCGGCGCGTTCCACTTGTCCGATTTGGTGCGAGGAGAACACGACGGTCGCGCCGTTGGCGGCGGCCTCGATGATCAGATCGAGAACCGCGCGTTGGAACATCGGGTCCAATCCGCTGGCCGGCTCGTCGAGGATCAGGATCCGCGGACGCGTCGAAAACGCGAGTACGATCGCGAGCGCCGTGTGCTGGCCCTTCGACAGTTTGCCTACCCGCTTCTTGAGATCGACCTTGAAGAGATCGACCAGTTCGGCGGCGCGCTTGGGATCGTAGCTCTTGAAGGTGCGGCGATTGAACTCGAGATGTTGCGCGCCCGTCATCCACTCGTAGAGTGCGCTCCTCTCGGGAACGTATCCCAGATATTCGAACGTCGCCGGCGTGAGCGGCGCCCCTTCGATCGCCATCGAGCCCGATGTAGGGCGCGCAAAACCGAGCAGGCACTTAAAGGTCGTGGTCTTACCCGAGCCGTTGGGCCCGAGGAGGCCGCAGATCGAACCGCGCTCGATGTCGAGCGTCAGATTCGAGACGGCCTCTTGAGCGCCGTAGCGCTTGGTGAAATCGGTAATAGCGACCGGAATCGTTTGCGTGGCGTTCACTTCTGCTCTCCAATCGGGAACCAGCGATCGAGTTGGCGTTCGAAAGTTGCGGTAACCTGAGCTCGATCGAGCCCGAGATTCTTTACTTCGCGGATGGCGTTGTTGAGGATGGAGTCGGCAACATCGTCGATGGCGCGGTGCGCGTTTGCGCTCGAACCGTTGCTGCTCACGAAGGAGCCGCGTCCGGGACTGGTCTCGATGACGCCGTCGCGCTCTAAATCGCGGTAGGCTCGCGCGACGGTATTCGGATTGATCGTGAGATCGAGGGCCAACGCTTTGACCGTGGGCAGCTGCTCGCCGGGGGCGAGGCTTCCCAGAGCGACGTGCCGCTTCACCTGTTCGATGACTTGAAGGTAGAGCGGTACGCCGCTGCGCGGGTCTACGGTAAATATTGCCGACACGTCGGTACCTCGATGAGCGCGTTGGTGAGCGCGGGCATTCTTAGAACTTGACGCCCCAGCCGGGGAACATGGCGTCGGTGCGGGGGACCGGGATGACCGTGCGGCGCTGGTCGCGCTCGGCTTGGTCGTGGTTCAGGTGGCGCTTGAGCATTGCTTCTCCTAACGTGATGTTATCCTAGTACATTAGTACAATAGCACACTAGGTTATTAAGTCAATACCCTCCGGACGCGAATCTTTTGGACGAGCCAAACCTTTTCCGATGACGCCGGGTTGGCCGGGACATGAAAGCGATTTCCATCCAAAGTCCCGGCGGACCCGAGGTCATGAAGCTCGTCGACCTTCCCACGCCCCAGCCCAAGGCCGGGGAGGCCCTCGTCAAGCTGGCCGCAATCGGCGTCAACTTCATCGACGTCTACTTCCGAAGCGGGCTCTACAAGGCGCCGCAGCTGCCCCTGACCATCGGTTCGGAGGGCGCCGGAACGGTCGAGGCCGTCGCTGAGAGCGTGACCGGCCTCGCCCCCGGGGATCGGGTAGCTTACGCGATGGTGCTCGGCAGTTACGCCGAGTACGCCGTGGTGCCGGCCGCCAAGCTCGTCAAAGTTCCCGAGCACATCTCGCTCCGCGATGCGGCCGCGCTGATGCTGCAAGGCATGACCGCGCACTACTTGTCCGAAAGTACGTTCCCGTTGCAACGCGGCCACGTCGCGCTCGTGCACGCCGGCGCCGGCGGCGTCGGACTGTTACTGACGCAACTCGCCAAAGCCAAAGGCGCGACGGTGATCACGACCGTTTCAACCGATGAGAAAGCCGCGCTCTCCAAAAGCGCCGGCGCGGATCACGTCATCAAATACACCGAAGTGGAGTTCGCGCCCGAAGTGCGACGCATCACCGGCGGCGTGGGCGCCGACGTCGTCTACGATTCGGTTGGTAAAACGACGTTCGACGGGAGCCTCGCCTCGTTACGGCCGCGTGGGTACCTCGTCGTCTTCGGATCGTCGAGCGGCCCAGTACCGGCGTTCGATCTGCAAATCCTGGGCGCCAAGGGTTCGCTCTTCCTGACGCGCCCCTCGCTCGCGTACTACACGCAGACGCCCGACGAGATCGCATGGCGCACCGGCGATCTCTTCGCGGCTTTGCGCGACGGCTCGTTGAAGTTGCGTATCGAGCACGAGTATCCGCTCGCCGCTGCGTCGCGCGCACATTCGGAGCTCGAAGCGCGCGCGACGACCGGCAAACTCGTGCTCTTGCCCTAGCCTTTACTGCCTTTCGCAAGACCGAAGTAACGTAGGCTTTTCGTGCCCGCCTCGGGCGCCCGCATCCTCTGCCTGAAGGGCTCCAGCGCCGGCACAGTCAACGCGAAAACCTCCGATGCTCTCACGACCGATTCACCGGCGCGCGTTTATGGCCGGTTCCGCAGCGCTTTGCGCGGCCGCCGCATTCCCTTTAGCGGCGACGGCATTGCCCGAGCGCGCCGACGATCGGCCGATCGTGCCGCGCCGAACGATCGTCGACCTCGTGCGGAATGACCCGGCCACGGTCGCGCGCATCCGCCTCGCGTACGCGAACATGTTCGCGTGGAGCAAGGAGCACCCGGACGATCCACGCAGTTGGCCGCAGCAAGCGGCGATTCACACGCACGCCGCAGCGCGCGGCGAAAACGATCCCAACTATCTGATCCACGGTTCGTATTTTTTCTTTCCCTGGCATCGCGCGTACTTGTATTTTCACGAACGTATTCTCGCGTGGCATCTGACGGAACGCACCGCGCTCGATCCAACGCTGCGCTTGCCGGTATGGAATTGGGATACGAATTATACGGAGCTTTCCAATCCTACGATCTACACCGATAAAACCGATGTGAGCGGTGCGCCGAATCCGCTCCTGCACGAACGCTCGTTTCTGTATTTCGAACGTGACGATATCAAGGCGCTCTCGGCGCTGACGTTTACCGGCCGCGATTTTTTTGGGTATCCGCCGGCGCTCGATGCGAGTCACAACGGCGCGGTCGAGAACGGCGTGCACGCCAACGTTCACGTCGACATGGGCGGCGATATGGGCAGCATCCATACGGCCGCGAACGATCCTGTCTTCTTCGCGCATCATGCGAACATCGATAAACTCTGGGCCTGGTGGGCGACGCTTCCCGGTGCGACGCCGGCGCCGGCGCCCGGCGATTGGGATCGCGTCGCGTGGACGTTCACGGATTGGGACGGAAGCGAGATCGTTGTGCGCCCGGCGGATGTCGTGCATTACGAAACGGCGCTGCGCTACTCGTACGCCAAACCGGAGTTACCGTTGACCGGGCCCGCGGGAGCGACCGATTACGCGCTGGTCCACACGCATTCGCGTTGGCACGCACCAACCGAAGTGCGGCAACGCATCCTTTCCGCGAACCACGTCTCGCTGAAGTGCTTGAACATCGGCGTGCCGGGACCGGGGCGGTACGGGATCGCCGCGATCGTGCCGGGACGAACCATCCCGCAGCACCTCGGATGGTTCACCGTCTTCATCCACCACGGCGTCAAGAGCTCCAACGCGTTTCTGGACGTCTCGGAGGCGCGCGCGGCGCTCCTCCACCCGGACGGAATCCGGCTCGCGCTCGTGGGTAAAGACCTCACCGAACTCGCGGTCGCAACGGCAGTTCTCCACGTACGGTGAGCACATTGACAATCGAACATACGTTCGATTACGATGGCCTCCCATGCCTCTCTCACTCAGCCCAGAATCCCGCCGTGAAGCCCTCGCCGGGCTGCGGGCGACCCTGGCCTCGACCCATCGGGCAGCTTCGGCCGAGGCCTTCGTACTCGCCGAGGAGGGCGTAGTGCGAACCGGATTCCTCGAGCTGGACGCGGCACTTGGCGGCGGTGTGCCGCGCGGCATCCTCGCGACGCTCGAGGGGCCGGCGGCCTCGGGGCGCTCCGCGGTCGCGGCCCGGCTGCTGGCGGCGGCGACGCTCGGGGGCCTGGGCGCCGTGATCGAATCACCGGCGGGACTCGAGGGCGCGTTCTACCCGCCGGCGCTAGCGGCCGCGGGGGTCGACCTCAATCGGCTGCTGGTCGTGCCGGCCGCCGGCGCGGCCGGGGTCGCACGCGCCGCCGACATCCT
>PLDY01000069.1 GCA_003136895.1 Candidatus Erabacter solicola
AAAGGAACGAAGACGGAACGCGTTCGCGTGCTGCCCCTTTCGGGGATGGCGGTCGAGGCTCTCAGGACGCAGAGCGTGCTCCAGGAGCGCGATAAGGAGAGCGCGGGCGCGCTCTACCGCGACGATGGGGCGGTCTTTACGGACGAACTCGGGGGACGCCTTTCGCCCAAAGCCGCGACCAATGGCTTCGCTCGGCTCGCCCGCAAAGTAAGTATATCGACCACGCGCTTGCACGATTCACGGCATACTGCGGCTACGACAATGCTATCTAATGGGGTCGATCCCACTACGGCGTCAGCGATTCTGGGACACGTCAGTCCAACGGTCACCCTGCAGATTTATTCGCACGTTGTTCCAGGCTTTAAACGAGGGGCTATGGACGATCTTGGCGAGCGCATTCGGGCTCTTGCGACGACCGAGTGCAACCAAATTGCAACCAAGCCGACNNCGGGTTATGAGCCCGACGAGCTACCGGACTGCTCCACCCCGCGCGTCACTATAGCGCGGGGTGGAGCACGCCGTCAACAGGAAGAGTCGGGGATGCCCGAAGTCTCCGCGTTCGTCCGCGCGCTGCCGAAGGTTCAATTGCACTGCCACCTGGAGGGGACGGTGCGGGCCGCGACTTTCCGGGAGCTGGCAGTTCACTATGGCGTCACGAGCGCCCGCGCATCGGGCCCGCTCGAAGCGACATACGCATTCGGGAACTTCGGTGAGTTTCTGCTGACGTTTGCCGAGGTCTGCAAAGTCCTTCGCGAGCCGGCCGACTACGAGACGATCGCGCGAGATTTCGTGGTCGATGCGGCCGGTCAAGGTGTGCGGCACGCCGAGGTTTTCATCTCGCCCTCGGTGTGGTCGTTCTTCCATGCCGATCTCGACGTGCGCGAAACCGTCACGGCGCTGCGCGCGGCTTTCGATGAAGAAGGCGCGCGTCATGGACTGACGGTTGCCTTGATCTGCGACCTGACGCGGAACTGGGGTGTCGAGCGCGCATTCGAAACGGCTCGCCAGGCCGTCGAACTCGCCGAAGCCGGGCTTGGTGTCGTCGGCATCGGTCTCGGCGGCGACGAGGCCAACTTTCCGCCGGCGCCGTATCGCGCGCCATTCGATTTCGCGCGGGCGCACGGGTTGCATTGCGTCGCGCACGCCGGCGAAGCGGCCGGGGCGCAGAGCGTTCGCGATGCGATCCATATTCTGCACGCCGAACGGATCGGCCACGGCGTGCGCGCGCTCGAGGACCCGGAACTGGTCGACGAACTCGCGCAGCGGCGCATCGCGCTGGAGCTCTGCCCGACCTCAAACCGCTTGACCGGTGCGGTGCCGGTCGGAGCGGAACATCCGATTGGAGCGTTTGCCGCGCGAGGTGTTGTTTGCACGATCGATGCGGACGATCCGGCGCTCTTTTCGACGACGCTCTGCGACGAGTACGCTTTGGTCGGCGAGTGGCTCGGTGAACCCGCACTGCTTGGGTTCGCACGAAACGCCATCGACGCGAGCTTCGCAAGCGGCGAGCGGAAGGCGGAACTGCGGCGCGAACTGGATGCCTTCCGTCTGGAGACTCCTGCTCCGCGGCGCAGGTCTTAGGAACAGGAGAAGAGTCGCAGGATGGGCCGAGCCCTCGTTACTTGTTGTCTGATCGTCGTCACTTTTGACGCGATTGCCTCGTTTACGTCGTTGCTAACTCAAATACCGTACGGGTGGTTCTCGATACCGCAGTTTGCGATGTACGTTGCGATGGGTTATCTCCTATACCATTCGTTCGAGTTGGACAAGGAATTCTTTATCATATTGCTTTGCGCGTCAGCTTGCGAAGCGACTATCGGCTGGTGGGTATCGGCGCTTATCGGGCCTGGCAAGCCGCCCGGTATCCATGTGGGCCTCATGGTATTCTCGGCCGTGTTTGTGGTCGCGCTCGATACGACGCTCGGCGTCCTGGGCCGCTGGATCGCGAAGGCCCGCAGCGGGCCGCGGACGTAGGCGGGAAACTTCATCTAATGATGTGCGGACCGATACTCGGTGCTCAGTCTCCCGCCGAGGAGCCCCGCGAGCTTGACGTCTTTAGCCTGGAAAGCTCGACCGCGCGGCGAAGTCTCTAGCTACCATGCCGGGACACACGCACTTCGACGAGTCGACCGAGGAGTATCTCGAGGCGATCTATCGTCTCGAACGGGAAGGTCCGGGCGTTACGACCTCGGCCCTCGCCTCGGAGTTGGGCGTCGCGCCCGCCTCGGTCTCGGGGATGCTCAAGAAACTTGATGGCGACGGTTACATCGAGCATCGGGCTCGCGGCGAAGCGAAGCTGACGCCGCGCGGGCTCGAAATCGGTGTGCGCGTCTTGCGCCGCCACCGGCTCGCGGAATGCTTTTTGACCGAGATGCTCGGCATGCCGTGGGACGAGGTGCATGAAGAAGCGTGCCGTCTCGAACACGCCATCTCGGCGCGCGTCGAGCAACGGCTCATTGATGTCCTAGGCGATCCGCAGGTCTGCCCGCACGGTCATCCCATTCCGCCCGCGGACGGTTCGGATCCGCCGCACCCTGACATTCCGCTCGCGCAGATCGCGGCCGGCGAAGCGGCCACCATCTACGGCGTGACGGAAGAAGTGCCCGAGATTCTGCGCCACCTTGGTGATATCGGCATGCGCCCCGGCGCCAAAGTGAAGGTGCTTGAAAAAGCGCCGCTCGGTGGACCGGTCACAATCGATGTCAACGGCGTGCGTCATGCGATCTCGCTCGAACTCGCGCGCATGGTCACGGTCCTGGCCTAGCGACGCATGCTGCCGTCATTCCTCGAATGCTCGCTCGATGCGACGCACCGCTTCGAGTCCGAACGCCTTGCCTCGACGTGTTCGCACGATGGTGCGCCGCTCTTGGTCCGCTATGCGTCGGCGACGATCGAACGCGCGACGGTGGCGGCACGTCCGTTCACGATGTGGCGCTATCGCGAGATGTTGCCGATCGCCGATGACGAGGAACCGGTCTCCCTGGGTGAAGGCGGCACGCCGCTGCTTCGTGCGCGCCGTTTGGATGCGCTGCTGGAACTCGGACTCGAACTCTACGTCAAAGACGAAGCGCAAAACCCGACCGGTTCGTTCAAATCGCGCGGCATGTCGGCGGCGGTCACGTGCGCCAAGCGTTTGGGTACTGAACAACTCGTCGCGCCGAGCGCCGGGAACGCGGGCGGCGCGCTCGCGGCCTACGGCGCGCGCGCCGGCATCCCGGTCACCGTCTTCCTTCCGGCCGACACGCCGCAAGTATTGATCGAAGAGTGCCGCACGTACGGAGCCGACGTCCGACTGGTCGACGGATTGATCGATGAAGCCGGAACACAGGCCGGCGCATTCGCGAAAGAGACTGGTGCTTTCAACGTTGCAACGCTGCGCGAGCCGTATCGCATCGAGGGGAAGAAGACGATGGGCTACGAGCTCGTCGAACAACTCGGCGGGCTTCCCGACGCGGTCTTCTACCCGACGGGCGGTGGCACGGGATTGATCGGTATGTGGAAAGCGTTCGAGGAAATGGAGGCCGCCGGCTGGATCGACGCGCGCCGCCCGAAAATGTTCAGCATTCAGGCTGAGGGTTGCGCGCCGATCGTGCACGCGTACGAAGCCGGTCTCGACCACGCCGAGCGCGTCGAGCACGCGCATACGGCGGCTTGGGGACTGCGCGTGCCGTCCGCGCTCGGCGATCGGCTGATGCTGCACGCGATCCGCGCCTCCGGCGGCGCCGCGATCGCGGTCTCGGAAGAGGCGATGCGCGACGAGATGCTCGTCTTGCGTTCGACCGAAGGCGTCGACGCGTCGGAAGAAGGCGGCGCCGCGCTTGCGGGTCTGCTGGCAGCGCGCGCTCGCGGCGCCACGTTCGATGGGCCGGTCGTTCTGTTCAATACCGGCAGCGCGTTGAAGTACGCGCCGCGATGAAAGTCACGCTCGGTCTCATCGCGCTCAACGTCATCGCGTACCTGTGGTCCTCAGTGACGGGCGAATCGTTCTTCACCGGATTCGCGAACGACCGGGCCTTGGTCGATCACGGCGCGCTCTTCGGTCCGCTCGTCGCGCAGGGCGAGTGGTGGCGCATATTTACGGCCGGTTTCCTTCACCAGGGCATCTTGCACATCGGGCTCAACATGCTTGCGCTCTTCATGGTCGGCAGGCTGGTCGAAATGCTGATGGGGCCGATTCGTATGACGATCCTGTACTTCACGGCGCTGTTCGGGTCGGGCCTCGCGGTCGTCTGGTTCAGTTTCGATCTGCCGACCCTCGGCGCGAGCGGCGCGATCTTCGGACTCTTCGGCGCGCTGATCGCGATCGGTCTGCAACTCGGGAAGCCGGGCCGCGCATTGATCGGCCAAGTATTTCCGGTCATCGTGATCAATCTGCTGTTCGGGTTCTCCGTGCCGGGCATTTCGAACGCGGCGCATATCGGCGGGCTCATAAGTGGATTCTTAGCTGGGCTTGTGATCTTCATGACCGTGCCGCGACGGGTCCCTGCCGCCGAGGCCGAAGTCGAGCCCTGGGTGGCCTCCGAACCTAAATGAGCGCGATCCGGCGCGACACGATCGAAACGGTGTTCGGCGCGGACGGTCCGATCGCGCGCGCGCTCGAAGGCTTTGAAGCGCGACCCGGTCAGGTTAAGATGTCGCAGTTGATCGAACGCGGTTTTCTCGAGAGCGCGCACACCTTGGTCGAGGCGGGAACGGGCGTCGGCAAATCGCTGGCCTATCTCGTGCCGGCGCTGCGCAGCGGGAAGAAGGTCGTCATCTCGACCGCTACGATCTCGCTCCAAGAACAGCTCGTTCACAAGGATATTCCGCTCGTGATCCGTGCGCTCGGCGTTGCGGCACGCGTCGAACTGCTCAAAGGCCGCAACCACTATCTTTGTCGCTCGAAACTCGACCGCATGCGCACGGATCGTTTGGTCGCGCAGAGCGGCACGATGGAGGCGATCTGGAATTGGGCCGATCGCACCCAGACCGGCGATCGCGCCGAGTTGCAGTTCGCGCCCTCGTCCTTTGAGTGGGAAGCGCTCGATGCGGATGCCGACGACTGCATCGGCGAGCACTGCGATCGTTTCAAGGATTGCTACTTCTTCCAGCGTCGCGACGCGGCCAAGTTCGCCGATATCGTCGTCGTCAACCACGCGCTGTTCTTCCTCGATCTCGCGCTCGGCGGAACGCTCTTGCCGGCCTACGACTTCGCCATCTTGGATGAAGCTCACCAATGCGAACGTTGGGCCTCGGCCGCGCTGACGGCAACGCTCTCGGCCTCGAGCGTGAATCGGCTGATGCGGCGCGTGCACCGTCACTACCAACTGCCCGCCGTCTACGATGCCGAGATCGATGAAGGGATGCGCTGGCTCGTGCAAGCCTTGGCGCGCGTGCCCAGCGAGCGATATCCGCTCAAAGCCAACGAATCGGCGGGCGAAGCACTCGAGCGATTGCAGCAGTCGTTTTACCGGCTCGAGAATTGGCTCTACGGAAACTGGCAAGCGGCGCTCAAGAGTCCACCCGATAACGTCGCCGAAGCCGAGCGCCGGCGCGACCTGACATTGCGCGGGATCGTTGCGCACATCAGCACGATCGAGCGCACGAATCTGCCCGAGGACGAGGCGATCACTTGGGTCGAGCGCACCGATTCGCGCGAAGGCGAGGGCCGCTATGAGGTCAACTCCGCCCCGTTCGATGTCGCCGAATACCTGCGCACGGCGCTCTTTCAACGCGCGCAGAGCGTCGTGCTGACCAGCGCGACGATCGCGACCGGCAAATCGTTCGCATTCCTGAAGACCTCGCTCGGCGTTGATGAAGCGCAGGAGTACGTCGCACCGTCACCCTTCGATTACCGCGTGCAGGCGCGGCTCTATGTGGCGCCGCGCCACTTCAATCCCAAGGACTCGCACTTTGCGGAGGGCGTCGCGCCGCTGGTCGAGGAGATTCTCGAACTTACCCGAGGGCGTGCCTTCGTGCTCTTCACTTCGTACGCGCGTCTGCGCGAAGTCTACGCGCTCGTGCGCGAACGCGTCCACTTTCCGATCAAACTTCAGGGTGAGTTGCCGCGCGCGCACCTGCTTGAATGGTTTCGCGCCACGCGCAACGCCGTGCTCTTCGCGACCGGAACGTTCTGGGAAGGGATCGACGTCGTCGGCGATCAGTTATCGTGCGTAATCGTCGACCGGCTACCGTTCCCTTCGCCGACTGATCCGCTGGTTGCGGCGCGGCTGCAAGCGCTCGAGGGCGCGGGGCATCCGAGTTTCGAAGAGTACATGATCCCCTCGGCGATCGTGCGGCTCAAACAAGGCTTCGGGCGGCTGATCCGTTCGAAGAGCGATCGCGGCGTACTCGTGTTGCTGGACGGTCGCGCTAGCGGAATGCGTTACGGCGAAACGATTCTCAGCGCGCTGCCGCCCGCGCCGCGCGTCAGCGACCTACAGGGCCTGCGGGATTTCTTCGATGCCTAGATGTGCGGAGGCGTGATCGCATAGCGCCGTGCTCGCGCAGGACGGGAGCACACGCCTATTCAGCGTAGACCCGCGACGAACGCGGCGACGTCGGCGAGCTCGCGTTCGTCGATTGGGATGACCGGCATGTCGCTGCTCGAATCGATGGCTTGCGGATGGCGCACCATGTAGGCGACTTGTCCGGGAGCGATGCCGGCACCGGCCAGTACCGGCGCATCCGGTCCGTTGCGTCCGTCGATGCCGTGACAGCTCTGGCAATTTTGCGCGAAGATTAGCGCGCCGCGCGTGGCATCGCCCGCGTCGATCTTTTGCGAGGGCAGTCTGTCGAGTGGAATCGGCAGTCCGTTGTACGCGACGCGATTGCCGAGCATGCCCGCGTTGCTGGCGCCGCGATGGTGCATGTCGCCGTCCATATCGACCGCCCAGATTTTGCTGGGATCGGTCTCGTTGGGCCAAACGTGCAGCATCCATCCGAAGATGACCGGCGAGAACTTGCCGCCCGCGGCCGCGCACGGAACGGCGGTTGCGATCGATCCGGCGAAGCCGAACCTTCCGTTCGGCGGCATCTGGTCGGCGAGCGGCGTGCCGGCGGGCGCGGCACAATAGTTGATGTGCCGGTGCCAGGTTCCAACGCTAAGCGGGATGCGCTCGTTCAATTGGGCTTCGTCGATTTTGTTCGAGGCCGTGTACATGACGCCCGTGATTTTGAGACCGTCGGGCGTGCGCTTGAAGAGCAGCGACGTTGGGTGGTCGAGATCGAAACGGCCCAACCACGATTCGCGCGCGTACGCGCCGCTCGTGTAGTGCTCCATCGGTAGCTTCACGTTGGGCGCAAATTTCTTGAAGCCCGCGCGCTCGGCAGATTCTACAGTCGGATACAGTGCCATTACTCGGCGTGCCGCATCGAGGATCGCGGCGGCGCGCTCGCGGTCGCCGGATTGTGCCGGGAGCCGGATCGTCATCTCCATATGCGGCTCGTCGTGGGTTGAGGGCACGCCGGCAGCCCCACGCACGCGCGCCGGAACGATCAGCGCGAGGCCGAACAAGACACATCCAATTGCGACCCAAAAGCGTTTCACGGATGCCCTCCCAGACGGTTCCAGCCTTCGACGGGCCCATCCGTAGCGTCTGCTAGCCCGGGACCTCCTGGACGTTTCTCACCGTTTCTTCATCAGTGTGAGCGGCATCACTTCGGATATGGGTCACACTCCCATATGATCGGAGAGGCGCGATCCTATCGCCAGGCTGCCCATTTGCCGAAAATAGTGGTGTCGGTCATCGACATCGCGGGTAGCCGGATGCGTGAACTGTGCCGGCCGTCACACGGACGGACAACACGGATGATGTAGCATAAAGCGGGCCCGATCACGGAGGAAGTTAGTGCGCCCGTCTATTTTCGTCGCTTGCGTCGTTCGGCGCTCTTCTAAGTAGCGAAGAGCACCGTGTCGCAGACGTTCGTTCCACGCCCGCGCATTCGCGCATCGATTGAAGCTTCTGCGGCTCGCCGCACGTCGCTCCTTTGCGCGCCATCGGGGTATGGAAAATCGAGCGTGCTGCGCGAGTATGCGACCGAGACGTCCGCAGCCTATGTCGCGCTGCCCGAGCATACGTCCTTCGCCCGTTTCCTGGGCGATCTGGTGCACGCGCTCTCGACTCACGTTCCCGGCATGCGCCTCTCGCTCGCGGGCGCGTATGAACGCGCGTTGCAGCGCTCGGACCCGGCCGAGACGTTGTCGAGCTGGTTCGTGCGGCACGTCGAGGATGTTGCCTGCACGATCGTGCTCGATGACTTTCACAACGCCGCCGAGCCGCTGATCGCACGCTTCGTCGCGCGCTCGATCGAGCGTTCGGCTGAGAATTGCCGCTGGATCGTCTCGTCGCGCTCCCTCGATGAGTTGCCGGTCGCATCGTGGCTGGCCCACGGCAGCGCCAGCCTGCCAATCGATGAAGCCGATCTACGCCTCTCGCTCGACGAAGCCGAGATGATCGCGCAACAGCTGATGCCCGAGATTCCGAGCGGTGCGGTCGCGCGTCTGCACGCTTCGACTAACGGCATCGTGGCGGACTTCGTGTTCTTGCTGCGCCGCCCCGAAGAAGATGGCTTCCCCGAACGCCGGCTCGATGTCGCGTTCGAAACCGCGGCCGAACAGGTCTACGACTCGCTCGAACCGCTCGAGCGCGAATTCGTCTTACAAACGGCGCTATTGCCCTCGCTCGTTTCGGCGACCGTCGCCAAATCGGCCGGTGCGGAAGCGGGCGCGATGCTCTCCGCCGTGCGCGAAAAAGCGCCGCAGATCTTCGACGACGGCGGCGCGCGCTACCAAAGCCACTTCCGCGCCTTCCTGCGCGCGAAGCTTGACGGACTCGATAGCATCGAGCGCGAGCGCATGGTCGCCCGCGCGGCGCGCGCGCTCGAATCGGCCGGCGACGTGGCGGGCGCCCTGCACCTGTTCGCCGAGGTCGAGGACGAGAGCGAGATTCTGCGCCTGATCGACCGATACGGCTTCGCCTCGCTCGAGAGCGACAAATCGTATTTTCTGCACGACGCGCTGGCGGCGCTTAGCGAGGAATCGCGCGGCGCCAATCATGCGGTGCTCGCGGTGCGCGCAATGATGGCCTCCTTGGGAGGCCGGCTGGACGTCTCCGAAGCGCTCTTCCAGCACGCGCTCAGCTCGTGCACGGCGCCGCAGCAACACATGCGCATGCGCTATCTGTATGCGTGCGACCTGATGCGGCGCGGTCGCAGCGATGCGATTACGCTGCTCAAGCCAGATACGGCCTTCTTTGAGGCTCCCGCCGAGGTCCGGGTCGCGGTAATGTCCGCGCTCGGTGCGGCGTACGTCATGGAAGAGCGGATGGACCTCGCCCGCAAATGGGTCGAGCGCGCGCTGAGCGCAGCCGAGCGCCTGCACGATAGTGTCCTGTCGGCGCGCGTGCATCACCAGGCATCTTTCGTTGCCCTTTACTCGGGCGACGGCCAAGGCGCGAAGCGCTTGGCCACAACCGCCGCCGCGCTCGCCGAACAACAGGGCGTCTTTGAAGTCGCGGGCGGCGCGTACAGCGTACTCTACAATGTCGCGGCCGATCTCGAAGACGATCCGCAAGCGGCCGCCAGTTTTCTGGAACGGATCGCGGCCTGCGGCGCGAAGTGCGGCAGCGTCGAGAAACAACTCTTCGCTTGGGTCGCGGCCTATGAAATTGCGATCGAGCGCGGTGATGGCCGCGGCGCCGCGGGCATCGAACGCGAATTGACCGAATTCGACGTGCAGTACAGCGCGCGCCCCGCGATGCAATCGCTGCTTCCGGCGCGCGCGCAACAGCTGGCCTGGTACGGCGATTTCGAACGCGCGTTCCGCCTGTTGGACTCGAGCGCGCCGCAGCAGGCGACGGCCGACCGTCAGGCGCTGCGCTGGTCCGAGATCGCGATCTATGCCGCCGGCGCCGGCCTGAAGGCGGAGGCGACGCATGCCGCCACGATGGCCTGGCGCATGACCAAGCGCGACGCCGACGGCAATTCCTTGCGCCTCTGGCGCACGCGCGCATACTGCGCGCTGGCCTTCGTCTTGCTTGGCCGCGTGACCGCGCCGTGCATCATCTTAGACGGCCTGCGCAACGAACTGCCGCCCGAACGCGAACGGTTGTGGGCGCTCGTCAACGCGGTCGAAGCCTTGGCCTTGCGGCGTGCGGGCGAACGCAATCACGAAACCCTGGCGAGCGCGCTCGACGAGTTGCGCCGCCGCCATTACGGCGGCGTGGCGCGCCTGCTCGAAGCGCTTCCCAGCGAGCGCGTCACACCGGTGCGCGTTGCCGCCGCGCGTCCCGCGCGTCTGCATGCGGTGCCGAACGAACGCACCGTCTCGATCCCGTCCACCCGCCTGCCCATCGCAGAGAGTGCCTGATATGATGAATGCCGCCTTCCTCGTCGGGAAATCGCTCGACCACGACCGCGCCGAGATCGGTGCGGCGCTGGCCGATACGATCCCGAGCGCCGAACGAACGCTGCTGATCGAACTCGTCGCCGACGCGTTCGTCGACGGCTACACCTCGGGCTGCCGCGACGGCACGCACGAGGAGCTCGTGCGCTGGATCGACCGGATGTGCGAAGCGCACGCCGACACGCCGGCGATCGCCACGTTCTTCGGAAACGCCTGCGGCTGGCTCGACGGCTACCTCGCGCCGCGCGGCTACGACAACGCTTTCCGCACGCCGCTGCGTTCGCTCGAACGGCCGATCCGCAAAGTGCTGGCCAAACCGCGCCGCACGACCCGTCCGATCCAAGAGCAGCTCGACGAGATCGACGCCGCGATCAACGGTATGCTGGTGCGCCTCGAAGGCGCCGATCCACTGACGGCCGAGCATTCGCGCGCCGTCGCCGCGTGGTGTTCGCGCCTCGCGCGCCGCCTTACGCTCTCGGATGAGGAAGTCACCTTCGTCTCGCGCTGCGGAATGATTCACGATATCGGCAAGGTCACGACGCCCAAAGAGATTCTCCACGCGCCGCGCCAGTTGACCGACGACGAATGGGTCTTCATGCGCGACCACACGACCGCGGGCGAACGCATCGTGCAGAAGGACAAGAACTTGATCGCGTTCGCGCCAATGGTGCGCTCGCATCACGAACGGCTTGACGGCAGAGGCTATCCAGATAAACTGACCGCGCCGGATCTGCCGCTGGCGACGCGCATCGTGACCGTCGCCGACTGCTTCAACGCCATGATCGGGCGCCGTCCGTACCGTCCGCCGATGTCGCCGACGCGCGCGCTCGAACAGCTCGACGTGAACGTCGGCAAGCAATTTGACGCCGATGTCGTCGCCGCTATGCACGACGTCGTTCGCCAGGGCGACCGCGGAGTCGCCGGCTAGCCTCTAGTCTTCCTTCCCGGCTTCGGCCTGCGCGCGCGCTTGGAGTTCGGCGACGACCGTCGAATCGGCGAGCGTCGTCGTATCCCCGAGGATGCGACCTTCGGCGATATCGCGCAGCAGGCGACGCATGATCTTGCCGCTGCGCGTCTTGGGCAGCTCCTGGGTGAACGTCAAGTACTTCGGCATCGTGAACTTGCCGAGCTTCTGACCGACGTGCGCGCGCAACTCGTCGGCGAAGGCGGGTGAATCCTTGACGCCGGTTTTGAGCGAGACGAACGCGCAGATCGCTTGTCCGGTAACTTCGTCGAGCCGGCCGACGACCGCGGCTTCCGCAACGGACGGATGATCGACGAGCGCACTCTCGACTTCGGCCGTGGAGATGCGATGGCCGCTGACATTCATCACGTCGTCGATGCGGCCCATGAACCAG
>PLDY01000066.1 GCA_003136895.1 Candidatus Erabacter solicola
GTACCAGCTCACTTTACGTGTTCGAAAAAACGCAGGATTGACGACGTGTCGCTCGCTCCTGGTCTCGAAGCATTGGTTACCCAGGAACCGAGTACGAGCCACGACTTGCGAAATGCGCTCGCGAGATCTTTCGGCTTCGAGTCCCCTGACACACGCCGACTCATAAACCAACGCAAAGTCAGGATTGCATTGGCGACCCCCAAAAGTTCGGCATCTTCCGCGGAATCGACCTCTTCATTGAGCCGTGTCGAAAACCAGCGCGACACCTCACTCCAATGCCAAAGGCGCGTTCGGTCCGAGAGCCAAGCGGTCGGTCTTGGGAAGTCTCCTCCGCCACGCGTGCCTTCGAAAAGCTGGCGAATGCTTTCCCGTGAACGTCTCGTGCGGGTCGCAATCTCCGAGGCGGTAACTAACTCTTCCGGTTCAACGCGCAGCACTTGCAGGCCACGAACCGCGCTTTCGACATCAGCAATTGCACTTGTCAGTGCGTGAGAAAAGCTGGACGCTTCGCGATCGAACTCGGCGATGAAAACGCCATCTCTGGCGCCAAAGGTCGCATCGTCGCACCCCGCTTCGAACAGCCGATCCAAATTGGCCGGATCGCTCGGGTCCGGGCCGGTTAGGACGAGAGTAAATGTATGATTCATGATGCTCGATGCGGACATTTGTCGACATTTCGTCGGAGCTGACGAGCGTGGTTGAACGGATCATTTTGTTTGGATGGAGGGTCTCCGAAATAGACTTTATCGTCTCTGTTGGCACCTGTCAACAGTATCGAGACGTCGAGCTCCGTAAAAGAACGACTTGCGCAGCGACTCAAGAGCCTGAGGATTGGAACTTCACCCCGATAAGACAGGGATCGTCTATTGTAAAGACCTCCATCGACAGGAACAGTACGATCACATCCAGTTGGATTTTCCGGGTTACACTTTCCGACCGAGACGAAACCACGATCAAAATGGCCGTATCTTCACGAACTTCACTCCGGCAATGTCGCCTCGTGCTGACGGTCGATTCTACGGCTCGGCGTTCGATGCCGTAAGCTGCCATTTTAATCGGGCAATTGCCCGGTGGGCAATGCGGAAGTTCAAAAGACTCCGTGGCCACAAACTCCGTGCCGTCGAGCTGTATCTGGCCGTCGTCATCGACTTGCGGCCGCGACGGGTGATCGCTCGTCGATGAGTCACCGATCGCTGAGGAGCTAGTGCTCGACGCGTTCCGCATGGCGTTGCTGCGTCGCAAAGCCGGACGCGGCGTTCTTCACCACTCCGATCGCGGAAGTCAGTACGTCGGCAATACCTATCGTAGATTGCTTCGAGACCGTGGCATGCGTTGCAGTATGAGCCGCAAGGGCGACAGCTGGGACAACGTCGTCGTCGAAAGCTTCAACGCAACGATCAAGACGGAGTTGATTTATCGCACGAAGTGGATGACGCGCGAAGAAGCAAGGGCAGCGGTTTACAACTACATCGAGACTTGGTACAATTTTCAAAGGCTTCACTCGATGCTCGGCTATCTCAGTCTAATTGAATTCGAGGAGCGCGAGCAGCGCAGAAGTGTCTTAAACCACTTGTCCATCAAACCGGGTCAAGTTCAATGAACGTCAGATTCCAGCTCGATCGATTCGCTCGAGCCCTCATCGACGATGCCCCCGACGCCGTGATCTATGCGGATGCTGGTGGACTGATCCGATTCTGGAATAGTGCCGCCGAGCGGGTCTTCGGGTTTTCCGAAGCGGAGGTGCTCGGACGGTCGCTCGACATCATCATTCCGGAGAACCTCCGAGCGCGCCACTGGAATGGTTATGCAGAGACAATGCGGACCGGCAAGACGCGCTATGATGCCGGCGACCTGCTCGCTGTTCCCGCGCAGCGTAAGGACGGCGCACGCATTTCCGTCGAATTCACGATCCTCCCGGTCCGCGACGAACAAGGTAGCCTGATCGGGATCGCGGCCATCCTGCGCGACGTCACCAAGAGATTCCGCGAGATCAACGCGTTTCGCAAGCGGCTGGTTCACCTTGATACGAATATGACGCCGCTGCATGTCGTGCGAGACGTGCATTGTGCGTTTAGCTTGACGATAAAACTGGTCGAGTCGTTTCATGCGGTGAACCTAGACCACCGGATCGGACCTTTTGGATGGGCACGTGTGCACGTTTCGTACGACGCGTCGCAAGTCCACGACGTCAGTGATCATTCGCGCCGGCATGAAGCCTTCTCGTTTACCTGGCGCGGGCGCGGCTGGTTGCCGCTTCCAGTGGTTCACGGCTTTATCACCGTTCGACCAAATGGTCAGCTCACCCGACTCACGCTCGACGGGCAATATGTTCCGCCGTTGGGCATCGCTGGGCGCGTCTTCGATGCGGTCCTGGGACGGAGGGTTGGCCAGCTTGCGATGCAACGCTTAACTGATGAGATGGCGTCCTTTGTCGAGCGAGGTTACGAGCGAGCGCGACGACAGGACCACTCCTGAGCGAAGCTCCGCGGCGTAGTTGACCTTTTCTCGATCGTTAGGTATGGTACGATCCGCACGCGGCGGAGGACCGCGGAACGTCGCGTGAAACATCGCGTGGGCGCCGCTGGCTCGATCTCACGGTCGCTGTACCTGCGATTCCGGCGACCTTGAGGAAGACGTTGCGTGACAGATCGCTCATCGATTCGTCCTCCTGCGCGCCGAAGCGCCTTCGCCATAGTCGATGGCTGGACAAGAAGTGCAAAGCCTCGGCGTTTAAGCTACCGCAGGACCCAACCCTGTTGGGCCTCGAGAGCCATTTACATTATTGTATCTGGAGGCGTTATGGGCGAGCAATCGTGGAAAACAGGGATACGGGAATCGCAGTGGTTCACGTTATGATCAATCACCGACCGAGTTCAAGAGGTCTGTCGAACCGTCGTTCGCTTCTCGCCGGCAACGCGTAATGTGGTTCGAGGTCCGGCTTGGTTTAGACTGTTGGCGCTCCGTCGGTTCTCAGCGCGACGTGGACGAAATCATGAACCGAGCCGATGAAATCATGCACGAGCGCGGATTTACTTACCAAGCGGGAGAAGCATCATGACTACAAGGAAGAAAGCTTCGCTCAAGACGATTCCAGTGGGTACGAAAGTTACCTGGCACTATCGTAGCGCCATAGGCCACGGCACTGTGAAGGGTGTCCACCAGAAAGGGACCAACGCCGACAACACCATGTACTCGATTACACAGCACGACCATCACCCGGGCGAGCCCGCGATCGTTGTCCACTCCGGAAAGGCGTTGACGCGAAGCGAGTAGGTGCGCGCCGGTCCAACGGAGTCGATGCGGTTGAAGCGCGCGTACGAACCGGCGATCGCCAGGGGTGGTGTGCGGATTCTGGTCGATCGGTTGTGGCCGCACGGCGCATCCAAGCTTAGATGATTTTCGCCGCTGTATCGCAATGTCGTCCACTAAAATGTTGAACGGGACGATGAATGGGATCGTTCGTGCGCCGCGCCTCCGAAATCTGAAGCGCTCTCATCCGCGAGGCAAATCGGTGTGGGATTCTCGCCGGGGGCACCGGTCTGCGAACCTGGCTCACGGTCTGAACGACACACATACATTACGCGACTCGACGATTTGAGGTTTGCATGCAAGGTAAAGCCACGATAGGCGGCCACCCGATTCACCCGATGCTCGTCCCCTTGCCGATAGGATTTTTCGTGGGCGCGCTCATCTGCGACATCATCCTGGCGTTCACGCACAATCCCTTCTGGCCGCAGGTGAGCGTCGTGCTCCTGGGCTTCGGCATCGTGGGCGCGCTGCTCGCCGCGCTATTCGGCTTCGTCGACTATGGCACCGCGCCGATGTCCGCCGAGGCAAAGGCGACTGCGACGCGACACATGGCGCTCAACCTGCTCGCGGTCGTCATCTTTGCTGTCGCGTTTTGGCTGCGGCTTGGCGACAACGTCTCGACGATCGGCATCATTCTGACCGTGGTCGGAGTGGTCGTACTCGGAATCTCAGGTTATCTGGGCGGACACCTGGCGTACCATTTCGGCGTGGGTGTCGAACAATCGGTTGCGGAGTCCTCGGCGAGACTCCGCTAGAGCTGCGTCATGAACACCTTCTTGGAGACCGCTGACATCGAGAAGAGTCGGGCGGACACTCGCTGCGGCGGGAGGTCATCCGGCAAGCCCAGGCAAGGTGTATGGGCGCGCAAAAGGATCTCTCCAACATTTTGGTCGCGCCTTGTGTCGCCCGTGATCATGCGACGACGTGCGCTCTTGGACTTGCGAGTCGTGCGGCCGCTCGCAGAGCGCGACCGCGTGCACCTGGCTGAATATGTGCGCTGGGTAAATCGTCACAGGTCATTCGGGTCGCGTCAGCCTACACGGCTGCATCGGCCGTAAAAGCGGGGAGCTTATGACGGGTGCGCCCCCGGCGTAAACTCCCATCCCAACACATGCGCGATCAGTTCGCTACGGTTCCGGCTAGCGGTCTTGGAGACCATGCTCTTAATGTGATCTTGGACGGTCGATGACGTGATGTGAAGTAGCTGCCCGATTTCGTCAAGATGTCGCCCGTCGAGAAGCAGCGCAAGCACCTGTAGTTCGCGCGGCGAAATATGGAAGCGCGCTGCAGCCTCGGTGAGGGAGTTAGGGGCTTGAAAGCGATCGATGCGCACGCCGATGAATAGGCCGGCTGGGCCTGACAGCGGCTGCGTACGAACGACCAAGAATGGGACGGGACGCGCTACGCCCGGTCGCTGCATAGATTCGTTGTCCCAAGCGGCGGTGAGCTCGCGGACCGTCTCCTCCAGTACCGCAGGCAGACGCCTCGCGATGCGGGTGCGCAGCCCAGTCAATGCGATGCGCCGCTGCTCCTCGGACCTCCATGCCAGGACGATCTCGAGGTCGCGATCGAGGACGTACGAGGCAGCCTCCAAAGTTTCGGAGGAGGTGGGATCAAGGTCTTTCCCAAGAGGCTCGGGGGTTCCGATCCGCGGATCCTGGTAAAGTCGCAGCGCGGAGAGTCGGTCGGAAACCGAGTCGAGCGCAAACGTGAGCATGCCAACCTCACTCGAGGTGAACAGCCCGAGCTCGGTCGTACGCAACAGCGTGAGGATGCCGAAGTCGGCATGCGCATCGGCGAACAACAGCGTAATTCCGCTCTCGAAGTCGCCGAGCGGACTCAGTATCGCGGCGATTCGAGGACCGGTCTTCGCCTTCATGCGCTGGCGCTTGAACTCGTCGTGAGCGAGCCGGGACAGATCGTCCGGGTTTCCATGCGACGCGAGGAGGGCAGCCAGATCCCCAGTCGGCATCACGCGCGCAAACGACCAGCGCGAGGCGGGAACGACCCGAACAATCGCCGACACGATCGGATAGGCCGGATCTGACTCGGGGATCGCGTCCAGCGGCGCGTTCGACCCGTGGGCGAAGGCCTGCGACTGGACCTGTGCGGCGGAAGTGGTCGGCAGCATCCCTCTGTCACCTTTTCCCACGATGGTCTCGTCCCTCCGCCTAGTAACGCAAGGGAACGAGATGAGCCTCGTGTGAATGGGTGCCACCTGACGTGGCCTTACGTTGCACGCGAACCTCCAATCATCGAGCTGTCCGTTCACCTGCGGCGCTAGATCGCGAAGCGGCGTTGCAGATGCGTCCGGAACACTCCGCCCGAAGGGCACTACCCTGTTCGATAATCGAACAGGGCGACCGATTCTACCAAGTGCCCAGCATATACCCGCAAGCGCCGTCCTGGCAAGGAGCTAGCTCGCGGCGGCGAGCGTTAGGCATGCGGCCCGCTTCGCGGACTCCTCTTGGATGAATCCAGGCGATGCCCGTGTTCTCCGTACTCCGCCGCTCTCGCAGATATAGCTCTAGCTTCCTCGACTACCAGCAAACCGAGGCACGCTGGAAGCGTCGGGTCGGGCGGATAATCGACGTAGCTGATGGCAATACCGGCAATCGGATAGCCGGCGGCATCAATGATCGCGGCGCCGACGGCGTTGACTCCGAGCGCGGCCTCGTCCTTCGCGGCGGCCCACCCCCGCTTACGGACTGCGCGTAGCTGTGCGTCGAGCTCGGCGCGCGTGCGGAGCGATCGTTCCGTCAGTCCAGGAAGTCCGTTTCTGCCCAAAACACGATCGAGCTCTTCCGCCGGTAATCGACCGAGCATCGCCTTTCCGTATGCTGACGTTGTGACCGGGAGCCGATCGCCGGCCGTCCACATGAAACGAACAGGATGGCGTCCCTCGCGGTGCGCGATGATAACCGCATCACCGGCATCGATGACGCCCAAATAGGCAGTACATCCGGTCTCATTGACTAGCTTGTCGAGGCATGACGTCGCAAAGCCGAGCAAAGGGTTCGCCGTCAGGTAAAGACTCCCGATTCTGAAGGCAGTAAGTCCGATCTGGTAACGGGGATCGCCGGGCTTGCGCTCGACGAACCCCGCCGCTTCAAGCGTGCTCAGAATGCGGACGACGATCGTGCGCGAAAGCTTGAGACGGCGTGCGAGTTCGGACGCATTCAACTCGCGTTCAGCTTTACTGAACGCGGAGAGGATGCGCAATGCACGCTCGACCGTCTTAGCCTTTTCCATCCAGATCGCGTTACCAGTCCAGCCGCAGTTCATGTCGTGCGCCGGTGATCGTCAGAGCTCGGCACGGCACGCGCCAAGCTTCGCCAATACCGAAAGGAGTGCCCCCGCCGTTTCGACCGTACCAGGCCGCGCGAGCTAGTCCAGCCGCGGCGGAGACCTGGCGGATGAGTCGGACACGCCGATCAACGGGAGGCGAGTGCCCGGCAGGCGTGTACGAACGGCGTGGCGATGGGCTCATTGTGCTCCCTTCGAACTGCGTCGACTGCAAGGCGACCGATGTAATCGGACCGGCGCGGCTTGAGTACATTTCGCAGGTGTGATAAGGCGCAGGATCTACTCTTCGAAGAGCACGTCATAGCGGAGTTTGCCCGCCTCGGTAACGCGGACGCCTGCCGTCGGAAGGTGCGGGCGAAGTTTGCTGTCGTGCATGAGGTGCCGCACCTGGACGTCATGGAGGAGAAACGCGGCGTCGGATATCAGCCGGCGATGACAGCGCCACCAGACGGTCTCCGAGCATAAGATCGCCACGCGCGCCGCCGCCGTGCGCGCAAGTAACACAGCAAGAGCGTTTGTAAAAGCGTCCGTTTCCATGTAGTCCGCGTACGCGCGGAACGAGGGGTGGCGCAGTGCGACGTTGCTGCTATTGCGGTTGACCTTACGGAAACCTCCGAGGGTCGGCTCCCAGCGATAGGCGCTTCCGGTTTCTTCGGGCACCCAGCGCTCCATCTCTTCGCGCCAGAATTGGGGATGGCGGCGGCTCTTAGGGACCGTGCGGACGTCGATGATCGACTCGATCGCGGCTTCACGAATGAGTCGGGCAAGGTCGTCCGCAGTCGCAGTTCCGTGACCCAGCGTGAGCAACTCCTGCGCCATCGAGCCCACTTCGCCCGAAACATATTTCCTCAGTCGGCTAGCTTTCTCAACGCTGAGCCCTTGTGCATCGCAATGTGATCGGTGTTATCGCTCTTGATCTCGTATTGCGGTTCATCCTCGCTGGCATGAACTGTGTACCCCTTGAATTGGACCTCGGAGGTGACCACTCTTACGATCTTGCCGCGCACGCGGCCGGCTTCCGAATTCCAACTTACATGATCGCCCTTGCTAAGCCGCCGCTTCGTCATCGCATCTCCTTCTCGGCCCGGCGCCTCGATGTCGACGATCCTTGGGCCCTTCATCCAGTCACAACGATGCCGATTCTCCATTCTGGCATCACCCTTGTGGGTCCAGCATTTGGGCTGATCCGGCGCCTGGTAACGCGTGCTTCTCCGAGCTCCCTGCTCTTCGCCAGCAAATCCGCCGCAACATTTAGGTGTCGTCGCGGTGTCAAAGTTTGGAGAACCCCCCATTCTCCACGATTGCGGGTCGCATAATTTTCGAGATACACTGGGAGGCCATGCACTGTCAAATGTTCGCTTAGAGTTCGGAGGCGCAAACAAGATGAGCGTAACCGCGTGCACAACGGACATGGCACCAAGCACTGCATTTCGGGAATGCTGTGGGCTCGAACCGGCGCGACGACTCGAGCTTCGCAAGTGCCAAGCACCTCTAGGAAACACCTGATGCAAGCAAAGTCCAAGCCTGTCGTTCGCTCTTTGAGCTACGAGATAGATGTCGTGGTGCCATACCGGCTTGACCTCACCGTGAGCGTGCTTCGGCGATTGTCGGCAAACATCGTGGACGTCTTGACGCCGGACGGCGAGTACGTTCGCGCATTCGACGGCTTCAATGAGCCCTTGATCGCTCGGGTCACGCAAGCGCGGCTGGACTCGCTTTCGGTCGCGCTCGACGGTGATTTGGAAGAGCATCCGCGTGCGCTCGCGCTCGTGTGCCGGATGTTGGGAGTTGATCGCGAACTTGGTCACTTCAATCGCGCGGCCGCCCGTATTTCGTGGCTTCGGCCGCTCGCAACGCGTATGCGTGGGGTGAAGCCGCCTCGCTACCCGAGCCTTTGGGAGGCGTGTGTCAACGCGATCGTCTTCCAGCAAGTCAGTCTTCACGCCGCCAGCTCGATCTTACGAAAGGTGATCCTTGAAGTCGGGACGCCGGTCACGTGCGACGGTAGCACCTTCCATGCGTTTCCCAGCGTGGAGAGCGTGCAACGCGCCGCAGATGGCGCCTTGTTGGCGGCCGGCCTCAGCGGAAACAAACTCGCGACGTTACGACGCGTCGGCGACGCACTTCTTTCGGGCATGCTCGACGAGGCCATGTTGGAAGAGCGAGCGAGTCCGGATGCTCTTGAACTGCTTTGCCGGATCAAAGGAATTGGCCCCTGGACGGCCACAGTCATTCTGTTACGCGGACTCGGACGGCTCGACGTGTTTCCAATGAACGATTCGAGCGTCGCTCGCAACCTGGCGCTCGTCACGGATTCCGCGCCGCTCGGCATCGAGGGGATTCTGCGTGCTCTTGGCCCGCAGAAAGGGATGCTGTACTACCACCTACTGCTTGCTCGACTCGACGCCCGCGACGACGTCGGCCGCGCTTCCACCCGCTAGCGATGAGGCCGAGGGCAATGACGCGGTTCGCGTGATAGAGGTATAGCCGCTTCATGGACAAGACGCTAACGGCACGCGTCAGCGCGCGTGGGCTCGGCGCGACAGAGCGCCAGGACCGGTGGTGGGTCGCACCCGCCGCCGGCGCATTGGCGCTCGCGGTGTTCATCGTCTACGCGACATGGGCCGCGTTCGTGGGTACCGACTATGAGTTCGGACCGTACCTCTCGCCGTTCTACTCGCCGTATCTGCGTCCGGCGTGGTTCCCCCTCTCGGCCTCCCTAATCGTGCTGTGGGTGCCGCTCGGTTTTCGCCTGAGTTGCTATTACTATCGCAAGGTTTATTACCGTTCGTATTTCCTGAGTCCGCCCGCATGCGATGTGAGTGAGCCGACGCGCACCTATACGGGCGAGACAGCCTTCCCCCTGAAGTATCTGCCGATCATGCACCGTTGGTTTTTGTACCTGTCAATCCTCGTGCTGCTGTGGCTCTGGGTCGATGCGCTGCGCGCCTTCGACTTCGGCGGTCGCTTCGGAATCGGACTCGGAACGGTCGTTATGCTCGCGAACGTCGTTCTGCTGAGCGCGTTCACCTTCGGCTGCCATGCGCTGCGCAATGCCGTCGGCGGGAACCTGCGCTGCTTCTCGTGCGCGCGAGGCGGGAGTCTGCGCTACGGTGCGTGGCGCGGCGTCACCCATCTCACGATGAGTCATCAGACGTGGGCGTGGCTGAGCCTCTACAGCGTTGGGCTCACCGATCTCTACATCCGCCTGTGCGCGCAGGGCCTGATCCATGACGCGCGGCTAATCTTATGACGATCGTAGAGCGCACGACCTACCGCGCGGACGTGCTCGTCATCGGCGCCGGCGGTGCCGGGCTGCGCGCGGCGATAGAGGCGGCGACTGCGGGCGCTCGCGTCGCGGTCGTCTGCAAGTCGCTGCTCGGCAAGGCGCACACGGTCGTCGCTGAAGGCGGTATCGCCGCGGCCGTCGGCAGCGTCGATCCGAACGACAACTGGCGGATCCACTTCCGAGACACCATGGCCGGCGGCAAGTACATCAACAACTGGCGGATGGCCGAGCTTCACGCCCAAGAAGCGCCTGGCGAGATCGGCAAGCTCGAGCTGTGGGGCGCCCTGTTTGACCGTACCCGGGAGGGCGGCGTCATGCAGCGGCGCTTCGGCGGCCACACGTACGCACGGCTCGTTCAGGTCGGCGACCGCACGGGGATCGAACTCCTGCGCACGCTGCAGGATCGGACTGTAGAACTGAATCTCGACGTCTACATGGAGTACACGATCACGCGTCTGCTGCTGCGCGACGGGCGCGTCACCGGAGCGGTCGGCTACGTGCGCGAGACCGGACGTGTCGTGGTGTTCGAGGCAGCGGCGGTGATCGTATCGACTGGCGGCTCCGGGCGCATCTACTCTGTCACGTCCAACTCGTGGGAAGGGACCGCGGACGGTCAAGCGCTCGCGTTGGAGGCGGGTGCCGAGTTGATCGACATGGAGTTCATCCA
>PLDY01000122.1 GCA_003136895.1 Candidatus Erabacter solicola
TGTAGCGCAGCACGCAGACGATCTCGGTGGCGAGCACGCTCTGCAAAATCTCGATCGTCGCCTGGACGTCGCCCTCGTAGTTCGCAGTCACAGCGCCCTTATCGAGATGCTCTTTGGCCCGCCGGCGCAACTCTTGGACGTCGCTAAGGAATGGTTTATCCGCGTTCTTACTCATACCGAGCCCATACCCGCCGAAGCGGCTCTTTACCCGCTCTCCCCAAAACGGCTCCCCTATTCGCCGGCCAACCCATTCAGTCGATCGCGTTCGCGCGCCGCGGGGTCGCGATCGGCTGGGCCGCCGTAGCCTCCGCCGCCGGGAGTCTGAACGATGATCTCGTCGCCGGGGCGCAAATCGATGGTGGTTTTCGCCGGCAGCGTCTCCTCGGTTCCGGCAACGGGTCGCAGTGTATGTTTTCCGCGCGCACCGTCTCCGCCGCCGTGTGTCCCGCTCGGCGCCACGCGGTGCCGCTCGGCCAGCAATGATAATCGCGCGCTGCCTGCGAGCAGCTCGAAACTGCGGACCAGCGCGTTGCCGCCGCGGAATTCTCCATCCCCGCCCGTATCCGGGGCGAACTCGTAGCGCGTCATGCGTATCGGAAGATACCGTTCCATCGCCTCGATCGGCGTGTTGAGCGTGTTGGTCATGTGCGTGTGAATGCCGTCGATACCGTCGGCGTTCGGACGCGCGCCCATACCGCCGCCGTTGGTCTCGTAGAATGCCCACGCCGTCCCATCGCTCGTCTCACCGCCGCACATCACGTTGGACATCGTCCCGTTGGAGAGCGCCGGCATCTTCCCCGGTGCCAGTTGCGCGAACGCGCGCAACATGACGTCGCAGATGCGCTGCGCCGTTTCGACGTTGCCGCCCGCGACCGGCGCCGGCCGCCGCGGATTGAGCAGCGAGCCGAGCGGCGCCCGCGCTTCGACCGGCCGGAAACACCCCTCGTTCATCGGAATCGTCGGATCCGTCGCAGCGCGGATCACGTAATGCACGCCTGAAAGCGTTACGCCTAAGACGGCGTTGATCGGAAACGGAACCTGCGCATCGGTTCCTTCGAAATCGACGTCTATCGTTCCGTCGCGCGTGCGAACGCGTGCTCGCAGATGCAGCAGCGGACCATCGCCCGGTGGCTCGAGCACGTCCTCGACCCAGACGTCGCGATCGCCGAAGACGCGTAGCGCGGCGCGCATGCGACGCTCGCTCTCGTCTAGAATGCGTTCGATTGCGGCGCAGAAGATCGCGAGGCCGTAGCGCTCGATCGTCTCGAGCACGCGGCGCTCGCCGGTCACGTTGCCCGCGATCTGCGCTTTCAAGTCGCCGCTGCGAGCCTCCGGGGTGCGCGAGTTCGCGCGGATCAGCTCGACCGTCTCTTCGTTCACGCGGTCGCCGATCATGAGGCGCATCGGCGGGATCACGAGGCCCTCGGCCATCAGCTCGCTCGCATCGGCCGACATCGAACCCGGGACGCTGCCCCCCACGTCGGTATGGTGCGCCTTGCTCGCGGCGTAGCCGACGAGCGACGGCGGCGCGCCCTCGCCGCGTAGAAAGATCGGCCGAATCACCGTGATATCGTTGAGATGCGTTCCCGAGATATACGGATCGTTCACGACCCACATATCGCCCGGGTCCATCTCTCGCCCACGTCGCTCCAAAGCCCGCAACGTTTCGCGTAACCCCCAGGGCAGCGAACCTAGGTGAACCGGGATATGTTCGGCCTGCGCGATCAGGCGTCCGAAACGGTCGAAGATCGCGCACGAATGGTCCAACCGCTCTTTGATGTTCGGCGAGTACGCCGCGTTGCGCACCGCGATCCCCATCTCTTCGCTCGCGTAGATCAGCGACGACTTGATGACCTCGGTCGTGATCGGATCACTCATGCGCCTTCTCCATCACGAGGTTGCCAAAACGGTCGACGACCGCGTTCCAACCGGGCGCGACCAGCGTGCACGAATCGTACTGTTCGACGAGTGCCGCGCCGGTGAGGCGATTGCCCGATCGCAACCTCGCGCGATCGTAAACGGGCGCCGCGATGCGGCCGTGGTCTTCGAGGTAGACGCTTCGCATTTCGAGCACGGCCTCGGGCGACGCCCGTTCGCCGGCATCGTCGCCGAGCACGGCGAGCGGCGGCTTCGGAATGACTCCTACCGCAGTCGATCGCGCGGCCACGACTTCGACCGACTCCTCCGGCGAGGAATATCCATACGCGCGGGAATGCCGATCGTGAAAATCTTCGAGGGCGCGCGCGAACGCCACGTCATCGAACGGGACGGTCGCGGGCACGGTGAGTTCAAAACTCTGTCCCAGGTAGCGCACATCGAGTTCGCGGATGAACGTCATATCGCTTTGGGCGACGCCTTGGCGATCCAAAGTGCCGGCGCCGCGTGTCTCCATCGTCGCGAAGGCAGCCTCGATCTGCTCGGGATTCAGGCTCGTAGAGACCGCCACGATCGAATTGACCGCGGTCGTGCGGATATCGGCCGCAAGCAATCCATAAGCACTGAACAATCCCGGATCGCGGGGCACGACGATGCGCGGAATGCTCAGCTCGGTGGCCAGCGCGCATGCGTGCAACGGGCCGCCGCCGCCAAAAGCCATGAGCGTGAACTCGCGCGGATCGTACCCGCGTTCGACGGTGACGATACGCAGAATCTTTGCCATCTCGGTATCGACCAGCTGCACGATTCCGGCCGCTAAGCGTTCGAGATTCAGTTCCGGCAGCTGCGGCAAGAGCGTTTCGAGCGAAGCGCGCGAGCGCGCCGCGTCGATCTTCATCGCGCCGCCGAGCAGCGCGCGCGGGTTGAGGCGGCCGAGAACGATGTTGGCGTCGGTCACCGTCGGCTGCATGCCGCGCCCATATGCAGCCGGGCCGGGATCGGCGCCGGCCGAAAGCGGTCCGACGCCGAGCGCGCCGCCCGCGTCGACGGACGCGATCGTGCCGCCGCCCGCGCTCACTTCGGCCAGGTCGACGAAAGGAAAGCGCACGGGATAGCCCGAGCCCTTGACCGCGCGACCCGAATGCGAGCGCCCCGCCGCTTCGAACTCGTTGGCGATGTGCGGCTCGCCGCCCGTGATCGTCCCGGCTTTCGCCGTCGTGCCGCCCATGTCGAACGAGAGCACGTTTTCAATGCCGAGCCTGCGCCCGAGATAGGCCGCGGCGATGACGCCCGAGGCCGGTCCGCTCTCGATCATCGTTGCGGGCCGTTGTGCGACCATCTCGAGCGCGGCCATGCCGCCATTGGACTGCATCACGTAGATCGGCGCGTTCACCGAAAGCTCCAGCGCACGCGTCGCCAAGCGTTCGAGGTAGCCGCGCACGAGCGGTCCGAGCAGTGCATTGACCACGGTCGTACTCGTTCGCTCGTACTCGCGATATTCGGGATCAACCTCGCTCGAGAGCGAGACCGGCAACTCCGGAAAGCGTTCGCGCAACGCATCGCGCGTCGCTCGTTCGTGCACGTCGTTAGCGTAGGCGTGCAGATATGAAACGGCGACGGCGCGCGCGCCACTGCTCGCGATGCCCTCGAGAGCTTCATCGAGCGAAGCCGAATCGAGCGGCGTAACGACGGCTCCGAACGGATCCATGCGCTCGGTCACGCCGAAGCGAAAGCGCCGTTCGACGAGCGGAACGGGCCGGCGCACGAACAGATTATAGACCTCGCTGCGGTTCTGCCGGCCGATCTCGAGAACGTCACGAAATCCTTTGGTTGTCAGCAGCACGGTCCGGGGCAGTTCGAGATTGGTCTGGCCCAAGAGCGCGTTGGTCGCGATCGTGCTCGAGTGCGACAGCAGCGCAATCTCGTTCGGATCGGCGTCGCACAGCAACAACTCCAGCGCGTCGATCACGCCCTGTTCGGGCGCGCGGGGAGTCGACGGTACCTTCAGCTTCGTCAGCGCTCCGCTCGCCTCATCGAGTGCGATCAGATCGGTAAACGTCCCGCCGACATCGATGCCGACGCGCACGCGCCGCACGTTTTCCCTCACGCTGATCGTCCTGCGGCAGGCCGGGCGTCCAATCCCCCCCGAAGGGCACGTGTGGATTTTTTCGAGTTACGACCCCGTTGCCGAGGCTTAGACGACCGCGGCCCTCGCTCGCCAAGGCCTGGGATACCAGGCGCCGAAGGCGGTCTGCCGATGAGTGCCGGCGTCTTCGTCCAACCGCTCGAGACTGAATTCTCTTTCAAGGCGAAGGCGTACGCCGCGTTACGCGAGGCGATCGCGCGCCTGAACATCTACGATGTGGACGACGAGATCCGCCTCGACGAGCGCCAGTTGGCGCACGAGCTGGGCGTGAGCCGCACGCCGATTCGCGAAGCGATGGCGCGACTCGAGCACGAGGGCCTGGTCCGCACGATGCCGCGCCGCGGAATCTTCGTCGTCCGCAAGAGCCGCCGAGAGATCATCGAGATCATTCACGTTTGGGCGGCACTCGAGAGCATGGCCGCGCGCTTGATAACGCTTTACGCGAGCGACGACGAGATTGCATCGCTTCGCCGGCTCTTCTCCACCTTTGCCGACGGCCAAGTCGCGGCTCAGATTGACGAGTACTCCGTAGCGAACATCGACTTCCATCAAGCGATTCTGGACCTGTCGCGCTCGGACGTGCTCAAGCGTCTGGCGGATACGCTCTTTATTCACATGCGCGCGATCCGGCACCGGACGATCGTCGAGGATCACCGCTTCGAGCGCTCGATCATAGACCACATGCACATCATCGAGGCGCTCGAGAAGCGCGATACCGACCTCGCCGAACGGCTCGTCCGCGAGCACGCCCTGGAGCTGGCCCGTCACGTCGAGCGCCACGCCCATTATCTGAAGTAAAAGAGAGCGGCTCGGTCGCGGGGCGAATGACTCCAACCGCCCGCGGATAGGAATGGCCTCCGGGCTTGGCATAACGTATACCAATAACGTCGGACACTTATTCGTTAAGCGCAGATTCCCGCGCATCGAGGAGCACGGCATGGCACAGACGGCCTCAGGGATCACCGGTTTGCCACAGATGGATCAGCCCGTTCCCGAGAAAATTTCGGGCGGCCACTTGGTTGCGAAGGCTCTCAAGAACGAGGGCATCGATGTGATCTTCACGCTCTGCGGCGGCCACATCATCGACATCTACGACGGCTGCATCGACGAGGGCATCAAGATCGTCGACGTGCGTCACGAACAGGTCGCCGCACACGCAGCTGACGGGTACGCGCGCGTCACCGGAAAGCCCGGCTGCGCGGTCGTTACCGCCGGCCCCGGAACGACCGACGCGATCACCGGCGTCGCGAACGCATTCCGCGCCGAGAGTCCGATGCTCTTGATTGGTGGACAGGGCGCGCTCAACCAGCACAAAATGGGTTCGCTGCAAGATCTGCCGCACGTCGAAATGATGCGTCCGATCACGAAGTTCGCCGCCAGCGTCGTGACGACCGAACGCGTCGCCGATATGTGCGCGATGGCATTTCGCGAGTGCTTCAACGGTGCGTACGGTCCGTCGTTCCTCGAGATCGGTCGCGACATCCTCGATGGAAAGGTCGAGCTTTCCAAGGCCGTGATCCCCGCAGCCGGCAGCTACCGCGCCTCGACGAAGTCGATCGGCGACCCGGCGGCGATCGAACGGCTCGCCGATATTCTCTCGAAGGCCGAGCGCCCGTGCGTGCTGCTCGGCACCCAAGTCTGGACGACGCGCGGCACGGACTCCGCGATCGAGTTTTGCAAGAAACTCAACGTCCCGGCCTTCATGAACGGCGCGGGCCGCGGCACGCTTCCGCCCGGCGATTCGCACCACTTCCAACTGACGCGCTCGTACGCGTTCGATAAAGCTGACGTGATCGTGATCGTGGGAACGCCGTTCGATTTCCGCATGGGGTACGGTAAGCGTCTCAAGGCTAAGACTGTCGTGCAGATCGATATGAGCTATTCGACCGTCGGCAAGAATCGCGACGTATCGCTCGGCCTGGTCGGCGATGTCGGAGCGATCCTCGCGGCGGTGACGCAAGCCTCATCCGGCCGCATCGATAACGGCGCTGCGCGCCGCAAGGGCTGGCTCGACGAGTTGCGCGCCGAGGAGAATCGCCTGATCGAAGTTCGTCTGCCGAAGATCATGAACGATACGACTCCGATCCATCCGCTGCGCCTCGCCTACGAGATCAACGAGTTCCTAACCGAGAACACGGTCTTCATCGGGGACGGCGGCGACGTCGTCACCTCGGCCGGCGGCGTCGTGCAGCCCAAGCGCCCCGGTCACTGGATGGACCCCGGACCGCTCGGCACGCTCGGCGTCGGCGTTCCGTTCGCGATGGCGTCGAAATTGGCGCAACCCGAGAAAGAAGTCGTCTGCCTCTTCGGTGACGGCACGTTCAGCCTGACCGGTTGGGATTTCCAGACGATGATGCGCTTCGATCTGCCGTTCATCGGCGTCGTCGGAAATAATTCGTACATGAACCAAATCCGCTTCGGCCAGATTCAGAAGTACGGCAAGGAGCGCGGCGACGTCGGTAACTACCTCGGCGACGTCAAGTACGATCTGTTCGCAAAGATGCTCGACGGCTACGGCGAGGAGGTCCGCGACCCGCGTGAGATCCGCCCGGCTCTGGAACGCGCGCGCGCTTCCGGCAAGCCTTCGCTGATCAATGTTTGGATCGATCCGGATGCGTTCGCGCCCGGCACCATGAACCAAACGATGTACAAGTAAGGGTGAACGGCGCAGCTTCGTCCAAGGCGCTCGACGGAATCCGGGTACTGGACATGACCCACGTTCAGGCCGGCCCATCGTGCACGCAGATCCTGGCTTGGCTCGGCGCCGACGTGATCAAGGTCGAGTTGCCCGGCCGAGGCGACATCACGCGCGCGCAACTGCGCGATAAGCCCGGTGTCGACAGCCTCTACTTCACGANNTTCACGATGCTCAACTGCAACAAGCGCAGCATCACGCTCAACACCAAGACGCCCGACGGAAAGGCGATCTTCGAAAAGCTGATCAGGCACTGCGACGTGCTGGTCGAGAACTTCGGCCCCGGCGTGCTCGATCGTCAGGGCTTCAATTGGGAAAAGATCCAAGCGATCAATCCGAAGATCGTCTACGCCTCGATCAAAGGCTTCGGGCCGGGGAAGTATGTCGACTTCAAGGCCTACGAAACGGTCGCGCAAGCGATGGGCGGATCGATGTCGACGACCGGATGGGAAGACGGGCCGCCGACCAGCACCGGGTCGCAGATCGGCGACTCCGGCAGCGGCATCCATCTGGTCGCTGCGATCTTGGCGGCGCTTCTGCAGCGAACGCGCACCGGACGCGGCCAACGCGTCCAGGTCGCGATGCAAGATGCGGTCCTGAACCTCTGCCGCGTCAAGATGCGCGACCAGCAACGGCTCGCGCACGGTCCGCTGCGCGAATATCCCAACAAGACCTTTGGGAACTACGTCCCGCGTTCGGGGAACGCTTCCGGCGGCGGTCAACCTGGCGCTGCGGTGCGCTGCTCGCCGGGCGGAGCGAACGATTACGTCTACGTGATCGTGCAACCGCACGTTTGGGAGCCGCTGGTGAAGATGATCGGCCGGCCCGAATTAGTCGAGGATCCCGGCTTCGCGACACCCGAAGCGCGGCTCTCACATCTCGACGAGGTCTTCAGCATCATCGAGGAGTGGAGCAAGGGGTTCGGCAAGTTCGCGGTCCTCGACAAGCTCAATGAAATCGACGTGCCGTGCGGTCCGATCCTCAGTACCGAAGATCTCATCGACGACGAGTCCTTGCGCGGCCGCATGATCGTGGAGGTCGAGCATCCCGAACGCGGGACGTTCAAGACGGTCGGCTGCCCACTCGTTCTCTCCGATTCACCCGTTCACATCGAGCGCTCGCCGTTACTCGGCGAACACAACGCCGAGATCTTGCGCGAGATCGAGTACGACACCGAGAGCCTAGAAGAACTACAAGCCGCGGGCGTTCTGTAGCGCCGCAGCGTTTTTAGGAGAAGAGCATGCCCTTAGACAAAGCTGCGGTCCGGTCGGTCCTTGACCGCGTCAGGTCGGAGAACCGGTCGTCCTTGACGGCGCCGGAAGCGAAGACGGTCTGCGACGCATACGGCATCCCAGTCCCCAAAGAAGGCCTCGCGACGTCGGCCGATGCTGCGGTGAAGCTCGCCGAAGGCATGGGCTTCCCGGTCGTCATGAAGATCGTCTCGCCCGACATTCTGCACAAGACCGAGGCCGGCGGGGTGATCGTCGGGGTCGCGAGTGGCGATGCGGCGCGCCGCGCCTACGACACGATCGTGGCGAGCGCCAAGAAATACAAGGCCAACGCTTCGATCGTCGGCGTTCAAATCCAGCAACAGCTTGCGACCGCTCAAGAAGTGATCGTCGGCGCAGTGACCGATCAGAGCTTCGGCAAGATCATCGCCTTCGGTCTCGGCGGCGTGTTGGTTGAAGTCCTCAAGGACATTACGTTCCGCCTGGCGCCGGCTTCGCGCGATGACGCCCTCTCAATGCTCGACGGCATCGCGGCCGCCGAGATTCTCAAGGGCGTGCGCGGCGCGCAACCCGTCGATCGCAACGCGCTCGCGACGATCATCGAGAACGTCTCGAAGCTCGTGACCGATTTCCCCGAGATCAGCGAAGTCGATCTCAATCCGATCTTCGCGCGTCCCGACGGCGCGACCGCGGTCGACGCGCGCATCGTCGTCGATTTCGATCCTCCCGAACCACGCCACCGGCCGTCGCACGACGACATCGTGCGTGCGATGAATCGCATCATGCGGCCCGAGGCGGTCGCCGTCATCGGCGCCTCTTCGGAAGAAGGCAAGATCGGCAACTCCGTGATGAAGAATCTGATCAACGGCGGCTACCAGGGCAAGATCTATCCGATCAACCCGAGTGCCGACGAGATTCTCGGACTCAAAGCCTATAAGACCGTCGGCGAAGTTCCGGGCGAGATCGACGTCGCGGTCTTCGCGATTCCGGCGAAGTTCGTTGCGGGCGCCCTCAAGGAATGCGGCGCGAAGAAGATTCCGGGCGCGGTCCTCATCCCGTCAGGTTTCGCCGAGACGGGCAACGTCGAGGGCCAACTTGAGATTCAGAGGATCGGCCGCGAACAGAATATCCGCCTGATGGGGCCGAACATTTACGGCTTCTACTACACGCCCAAACATCTCTGCGCCACGTTCTGCACCGCTTACGACTACCAGGGCAAGGTCGCGCTCAGTTCGCAGAGCGGCGGCGTCGGCATGGCGATCATTGGTTTCAGCCGCTCGGCCAAGATGGGGGTCTCGGCGATCGTCGGTCTCGGCAACAAAGCCGACATCGACGAAGACGATCTCTTGACGTTCTTCGAGCAAGACGAGAACACCGAAGCCGTCGCGATGCACATGGAAGATCTCAAGGACGGCCGCGCCTTCGCCGAAGTTGCGAAACGCGTCTCGAAGAAAAAACCCGTCATGGTGCTGAAGGCCGGGCGCACCGCGCTCGGTTCGAAGGCCGCCGCCTCACACACCGGCGCACTCGCCGGCAACGACAAGGTCTACGACGACGTCTTGCGCCAGAGCGGCGTCATCCGCGCGCGCGGACTGAACGAGCTGCTCGCGTTCGCTCGCGCCGTGCCGATTCTTCCGACCCCAAAGGGCGAGAACGTCGTCATCATCACGGGGGCCGGCGGCTCGGGCGTGCTGCTCTCCGACTCGTGCGTCGACAACGGTCTGGGACTCATGAAGTTTCCGCCCGATCTCGACGAAGCGTTCAAGAAGTTCATTCCGCCCTTCGGCGCGTCGGGAAACCCGGTCGACATCACGGGTGGCGAGCCACCCAAGACCTATCAGAACACGATCCGCCTCGGCCTCGAGGACGATCGCATCCACGCATTGATCCTCGGATACTGGCACACGATCGTTACGCCGCCGATGGTCTTCGCGCGATTGACCGCCGAAGTCGTTGAGGAGTTCCGTAAACGCGGCATCAACAAGCCGGTCGTCGCCTCACTCGCCGGCGACGTCGAAGTCGAGGAGGCCAGCGAGTACCTATTCGACCACGGCATTCCGGCCTATCCGTACAATTGCGAAACCCCGGTGGCGGTACTCGGTGCGAAATACCGCTGGGCGCGCGGCGCGGGACTGATCTAAGAGCCCTCTAGCGCCCCAGCAGACGCGACGCTCGTGCTCTCCAAGCGCAGCAAGCGCAAGGTCAGCACGATCGCCGCGACTGCAAGGACAACGTCGAGAGCGGCTTGCACCCACGAGCGATGGGCCAACTCGGAGAAGGCTGCGAAGGCAAAGATAAACCCCGATTCTCCGGCGAGCCCACCAAAGGGCGCGAGCACTCCAAGCATGGCGATAAGAATAGACAAGCCGATCAGCACCGCGACGATTCGACGCTGCGCCAGGGTCCGCAGCTGCGCAAGGGCGGGGCCGAGCGCGATCGAGAGCAACCAGAAGACGTCGACGTAACGACGCTCGCCGAAATTCGGCGCAGTCGCGTCGTTTTGAAACACGAGCAACAGAACGAACAGCGTGACGAACGTGAGTACGATCGCTGCGGCGAGCCGGCGCGAAAGGTCGCCCGTCCGAAACATGACGCGCAGACCGGAGACCACGATCAGCATCAGCGGCGTGTAGACGAACAGGCCTTTGCCGCCGACCAGCAGATTGACTAAATTTCGGACGTCCTCGCTAGGGGTCGGCGTCGCGTATGCGGCCCACATCGTGGCGTAGAGCGGCAGCGTCGGATCCATCCACAGACTTCGGTTCTCGGCCGGCGGTATGATGCTGCCGCTAACTCCTGCGGTGTATGCGAGTTGCGCCGCGAGCAGCGGAATTGAGGCAGCTATCGCGACGATCCAGCGGCGCGGGCCGGCACCGAACATCAGGAGCGCCAACGGTGCCACGAAAATCACGGCAGTCGGATCGAAAGCATAGGCAAGTGCGCCGAACAATCCTGTAAGCGCGGCATCCCTAGCGCTGCTCCGCGCGCGCACCGCATGATAGCAAGCCGCCAGCGCCGCGGCACCGCACGGAACGTGGTTCGAAAGTACGGTCGCGTAGGGAAGGCTGAGCGTCGCGAGTCCGCTTAGCGCGGCGATGCCATAGGCGCGCCGGCGCTCGTAACCGAGCAGCCGTCCGAAGAGATAAACGTAACAGCAACCCGTCGCAAACCAGGCTCCAACGGTAAACAGCGTGACGAGGTAGATCGTTAGCCCGCGATACCGTTCGAACGTGATGCCGAGCGGCGCGACAACAAAGCCGACCGCCGCGCCGGACGCCGCGAGCAGCGGCGGCTTGTCCGAATAGGTCTTGCCCTGATAGCGATACCAGTCGCCGATGATCGGCAAGAATGGCGAATCGTCAATCGCGACCGTATGCTGGTCTACGAGTGACTCGACAGTGGCAAAGCGTGAACCGTCGTTCCACGAGATCACGTGCGTCTTCGTCAGAAGCGCACAGACTACGAATGCTGCGACGAATACGACAACGAGCGGCGGCCAGCGCTTCACCGCGATGAGTTATCGGCCGGGTTCGCTGCGGTCCTGCCCCAATGCGCGAAGGGCGCCACAAGCGTGACGCCCTTCGTTTGCAATCCGGAAGCGAACCTTACTTTGGCGCCGGCGGATCGGTCGGCGGCAGGTAGTGGTCCTTATAGAAGACCGCTTGACCTTGCTTGCTCGCCATCAACTTCACGAACTCTTCTCCGAGTTTCGCATTCTTGGCGTTCTTCGTCACCGTGCCCTGATAGTGCGAGGTCACGTTGAACTCGTCGGAGATCTGGACGACGTTGAACTTGCCCGGATCGCCGTCGGAGACGAAGACGATGGCCGCGTCGGCTTTGTTTGTCGCGACCGCATCGACGACGTCGCTACCTTTTTCACTCTCGTACGACTTGTTTCCAAGAACTTTTTGGACGAAGTCGAAGCCGTATTTCTTTCCGGCATTTTGTATGATCGTGGAGGAGATCGCACCGACCGCCGAGGTTGACGTGCCCATCGCTATTCGGACTCCGGGATTGGCGAGATCTTTGAGGTCGTGGATCTTCGCCGGATTCTTCTTGGAAGTGATCACGACGTCTCTTGTATTGTAGATCGTCACTGCGGGCTCGATCTTCGGACGAACCTTGTCCAGTGGGGCGCTGCCCGCCAAAACGATATCCGCAGCCGTGTCGCCGTCGATCGCGGTTGAGATTTGGCCGCCGCCCAAGTATTGAATCTGAATGGTGACGTTCGGGTGGGTCTTCTCAAACATCGCTTGGAGCTCTTCGAACGGCGCCTTTGCGCTCGAGACCGTGAGCGCCGTCAGGGTAATCTTTTCGGCGGCCTGCGAGAAGCCGACGCCGACCGCGACGGTTGCGATGGCGACGGCAAGCGCGCCNNGCGGCCTGCTGTCGACGAACGTCCCAGATTCGCAGCGGCTTGAGCACGACGAGCGCCATGATCGCCGCGATGATGTTCATGGCCGCCGTTATATACAGCACGACTTGCCAACTGTGCGTCAGTCCTACGAGCAGCGCCGAACCCGGCACGGCGAATGATGCCACCCATTTTGCTTGATAGAGGAAGCCGTAGTTCGTCGTCTGGTTGCGTTGCCCAAAGTGATCGCGGCACGTTGCCGGGAAGATGCTGTAGATTTC
>PLDY01000031.1 GCA_003136895.1 Candidatus Erabacter solicola
TCGCGCGAGGTCTACGAATGTCCCGGTTCGATCGCCTTGATCGTCGCCCATAAGGCGCTCGAACGACTCGTGCTAACTCGTGACGAACTGCGCTTCAAAGCGCTCTCCGATCAACGCTATGCGGAGTTGACGTACGACGGGTTGTGGCCATCTCCGCTGCGAGTCGCACTCGAATCGTTCAACGCGGCGTTCTCCCAACGGATGACGGGGCGCGTTCGCTTGTGCTTGCATCAGGGTACGTGCGTTGCCGAAGGCAGCAGTTCGCCTTTCGCGCTCTACGACGAACATCTGGCGACGTACGGACATGGCGACCGCTTCAAGCACGACGCGGCNNATGTAGCGTGCTCCCAAGCGCACGTTGCGACGCTCGCCGCCGCCGGCATCATCGATGTCGAGATCGCGCACGCGCTGGCGATCGCACTCGCGCAGATCGCGGATGAGATCCCCTCCGGGGAGTTTGCTGCGCAGGCACGCGCCGGCTCGGCTGAAGACGTTCACGGCGCAATCGACGCGCGCGCTCGCAGCCTGGCTCCGCAGGCCGGCGAATGGCTCCACGCCGGGCGCAGTCGCAACGATCAAGTTGCGACCACGCTCCTCCTCTATGCACGCGATCGCGCGGCGCGCGGCGAGCGCGTCTGCAAAGAGATCGTCCGCTTCGCACTCGCGCGCGCCAAGCGCGCACTCGACGACGAGACCGTGCTCGCGGCCACGACGCACTGGCAGCCGGCACAACCGATTCTCTTGGCGTATTGGTTCGGCGCCGTTGCCGAGATGTTCGCGCGCGCCGCGCGACGTTTCGCGCGCGTTGCGAGCGATGCGCGCGAGGCTTGTCCGCTCGGCTCGGGCGCCTGCAGCGGTTCGACCCTGCCGCTCGATCGCGCCGTGGCGGCGCGCGAACTCGACTTCGCCGAGCCATCGCGCAACGCGCTGGATTCGGTCGGTGACCGCGATGTCGCACTCGATCTGCTGCATGCCGTGGCACGCGCCGCCGTCGCCGCCTCGCGCGTCTGCGAAGAGATCGTGCTGTGGTGCACGCCCGCGTTCGGCTACGCAACGCTCGACGACGCGGCTTCAACCGGCTCGAGTCTGATGCCGCAAAAGCGGAATCCCGATCCGTTCGAATTGGTGCGCGCAGCCGCTTCGGCCGCAAACGGCGCGTATTTGGCGGCGCTCGGTTCGGTCACGGGCGTCGCGCTCTCGTATCACCGCGACCTGCAAGAGACCAAAGCCCAGATCGTTCGCGGCAGCGAACGCGGGCTCGCGGCATTGGAAGCATTTGCAACGGCGCTGCCGCACGTTCGCTGGAACGCTGCCGCGATGGCGGCGCGCGCGAACGAAGGCTACGTGGTCGCGACCGATGTCGCCGATGCTCTGATCGAGCGCGGCGTGTCCGCGCGTCAGGCGCACTCGCTCGTCGGCGCGCTCGTCGACACCGCCGAACGTGAAAAGCGTCCACTGCGCGCGCGCGATCTGACGGCGCTCGCGCGCTCGGCCAACCTCAAGGGGCCGCTGGCGGCGCCGCTCGATGCACTCGCGTCGGTTCGGGCCAAGAAAACGCTCGGCTCGACCAATCCGGCCGAGATTTCGCGCGCGCTCGCCGAACTCGAGCGCCGCCTGTGACGCGTCTCCACATCGCGGGCGCGGCAGGCTATGCCGCAAGCGAATTGATCCGCCTCGCGGCGCGCCACCCGCAGTTGGAACTGGGTGCGCTCGAGAGCGCATCGCACGCCGGCCAACCGATCGCCGCGCACGTTCCGCTCCTGCGCCGGCTCGAGCGTACCTTCGACGCGCCGGGAACGATAGCGCTCATCGCGCAGCGCGATGACATCGTCGTCCTCGCAGGCGGAGCCGAGACCGCGCACGCACAAGCTGCCGAGCTCCTCGCGAACGGTATGCGGGTCGTCGATCTCTCCGAAGCCTTCCGCCTCGCGGCGCACGGCGAAGGAGCCGTCTACGGTCTGCCGGAGCGCCATCGCGCCGCGCTTTCCGGAGCACGCTTCGTCGCGAACCCGGGCTGCTACCCGACCGCGACGCTGCTCGCACTCTTGCCACTGGCCGAGTTCGCAGACGATCTCATCCATCTGATCGTCGACGCCAAGAGCGGCATCACGGGCGCGGGGCGTAATCCCGCAACTGCATCGCTCTTCGGCGAGGTCGACGGCGATGTGCGCGCCTACGGGCTCGGCGGCCACCGGCATCAACCCGAGATCGAACAGGAACTGAGCGGAGCCGGAATCGTCGCACCGCTCGTCTTCACGCCGCACGTCGTGCCGCTCAAACGCGGGCTGCTGGCCGACGCCTACGCCGTCTTCGCATCCGACCCCGACGACGCAGCGCTTGCGGCCGCGTTCGCTCGCGCGTACGACGGCAATCCGTTCGTTCGCGTGCTGCCTAGAGACCGCGCGCCAAGTCTCATCGCCGTTGCCGGAACGAACGATGCCGAGATTCACGTGAGCCGGCGCGGCTGCGTGGTACGCATCATCGCCGCAATCGACAACCTCGGCAAAGGCGCAGCCGGCCAAGCCTTGCAAAATATCAACTTGATGCTGGGATTCCCCGAGGAGCATGGATTCGATGATTGCGCAATCGTCGCCTAAGCGAAGCGAAGCCGAGCCGGTCGAACCGCGCCTGATCGAACTGCGCGGCGGGCTCGGCGCCGTACCCGGCGTCGCGCTTGCCGGCGTGCATGCCGGAATAAAGAAGCGCAAACCCGATCTCGCCCTGATCTCGTTCGCGCACGATCAGCACGCTGCGTCGGTCATCACGACCAACGAGATCAAGGCTGCGCCGATCGTCGTCACCGAGGGGCATCTCGAAACGAGCGGAGCGCGCATGCGCGCCATCGTCTGCAACTCCGGTTGCGCCAACGCCTGCACCGGCGAGCGCGGCGAGCGCGATACGCGTCAAACGGCGCGCCAGGCCGCAGCGCTGCTCGGCATCGAGCAAACCCAAGTCGCAGTCGCGTCGACCGGCGTCATCGGAGTCTATCTGCCGATGGACCGCGTGGTCAAAGGACTCGAGCGCGCCGTCAAGGATCTCGAAGAAGGCATGGAGGCCAGCTACGACGCCGCCGAAGCGATCATGACGACCGACAACGAGCCGAAGCTCTCGGCCTACGCCTTCTACGTCGGCGAGCGGCGCTACGTGGTCGGAGGGATCGCCAAAGGCTCCGGCATGATCGCTCCCAACATGGCGACGATGCTCGCCTTCGTGGCCACCAACGCGCCGATGTCCCGTGAGGCGCTCCTGGCCGAGTTGCGCGAAGCGGCCGATGCCAGTTTCAATATGATCTCGGTCGACGGCGATATGTCGACCAACGATGCCGTTTATGCGTTTTGTCCGGTTGGAAAGGACGCCGCGCCGCCGGGTTTCGCCGAAGCGTTGCGCGCGGTCACGCACGAGCTCGCCTACGCGATGGTTCGCGACGGCGAGGGCGCGACCAAGACGCTGACGGTCGAGGTGAGCGGAGCGAGGGATTCAGCCCAAGCGCGCGCCGTCGCTCGCGCGGTCGTCAATTCGAACCTGGTCAAGACGGCGCTGCACGGTGAGGACGCCAACTGGGGACGGATCATCGCAGCCGCGGGCAGCGTACACGCCGGCATCGATCCCGAAACGTGGTCGCTCTATCTCAACGACAAGCTGTGGGTTGAACGCGGCGCGATCGAAGTGCTCTCGGAAGCAGAGGGTCACAGCGAACTGGAACACGCGGCCGTCCGCGTGCGTCTAGATCTCGGCATCGGCGACGTCTCGGCGACCGCCTGGGGCTGCGATTTCAGCCGCGACTACGTGCGCATCAACGCGCACTATCGCACATGAGAGAGTTCCGCCCACAGGCCGCGATCGTCGCGCCAGCCGCGCAGCAAGCCGCGCAAAAGTACGAACACCCGCATCTGTTGCAGAACTATCGGCGCGCCCCGGTCAACATTGTGCGTGGCGAAGGTTGCGAACTGATCGACGACACCGGTGCGCGCTACCTCGATTTCGTTGCCGGCATCGCGGTCTGCGCGCTCGGCCACGCACACCCGGAGATTACCAAAGCGATTGCGGCGCAGGCAGCGACGCTGGTACAGGCGAGTAACCTGTACCACCACGAACCCGCCGGCACGCTTGCGAACGAACTGGCGCGACGCTCCGGTTTGGGCCGCGTCTTCTTCTGTAATTCAGGTTCTGAAGCGAACGAAGCAGCGATCAAGCTCGCGCGCAAACTCGCGTTCCGTAAAGGCGAGCTAGGGCGCGTCAACATCCTAGCGTGCAGCGGATCGTTTCACGGCCGGACGATGGGCGCACTCGCCGCGACCGACAATCCGAAGTATCACGAAGGCTTCGAGCCATTGCCACTCGGATTTTCGTTCACGCCGTTCAACGACGTCGATGCGCTCGAGAGCGCGATCGATGAAACGACTGCAGCCTTCATCGTCGAGCCGGTGCAAGGCGAGAGCGGGATCACGCCGGCCGATCCCGCATTTCTCGTCGCAGCGCGGCGACTCACGCGCGAAAACGGCGCGCTCCTGATTTTCGATGAGATTCAATGTGGGATGGGCCGTCTCGGACCGCTCTTCGCGTTCGAGAGCTTCGGCGTCAAGCCGGACGTCGTGACGGTCGCGAAGGCACTCGCCAACGGCTTGCCGATCGGCGCGGTCCTGATCGACGAAGCGTGCGCATCCGGGCTGCAGCCGGGCGATCACGGTTCGACGTTCGGCGGCTCGCCCGTGCCCTGCGCCGCAGCGCTCGCGCATTTGCGAGTGCGTTCGAGCATCGGTCTGGAAGCGCACGTGGCCGAGGTCGGCGCGCTGCTGGTCGCGGGGCTGCGCGAACTCGAGCGCGATTTCCCGAAAGTCTACGGACCGCCGCGCGGGCGCGGCCTGATGCTCGGCTTGCCTGTGCTCGAACCATTCGCCGCCGCCGACATCGTGAAGACCGCAATGAAAGAACGGTTGTTCATCAATGCGGCCGGCGCCAACACGTTGCGCTTCGTTCCGCCGCTCATCCTGACGGCGGAGGAAGGTCGCCGGGGGTTGGCGCTCCTGCGCTCGGCGACTGAAGAGGCGTTCGAGGCCCAGTTGACATAAGAGCGCACTCCATGTCGATCAGCACAATCATCTTGAATTGGAACCGTGCCGACCTTCTTCGTGCGACGCTCCGGAGCTACGCTGAAACCGCACGTGAACCATTCGACGTAACCGTTATCGATAATGCGAGCGGCGACCATTCAAGGAGCGTCATCGAGGAGGCGCAACGCCTCATCCCCGGCTTATGCGCGGTCTATCACGATCGAAACTTGGGTGGCGAAGCGCTGAACGGTCCCATCCAACGGGCGGCCGGCAGCTTGATCCACCTCCATGAAAACGATATTCTCCTATTAGCTGGATGGCAAGAGCACGTGATCGACACGTTTCACGCGTACGACGACCTCGGTCAGCTCTCGCTCTTCAATGGTATTCCGACCGATCAGTTCCCGGCGGATCCGCAGCCTGTCACACTGAGATTCTCGAACGGAAAGATCGCGTACGAAGCGCACGCGAACGTGGGAACGTCATCGATCCTCCGCGCGGAACTGTTCGGAATCCACGGAATCCGCGTGCACAACATCCCCGTAGCCGACGCGGGAGCTTTCAGCTTCCCCGACGATGCGAGGCTGTCGCAAGAAGTGCGGGCATGCGGGTATTGGTGCGCCTATTCTGATCGACGCTACATTCGAAATGTGGGACACGAGCTCGACGAGTTCGACCGCGATCCGGAGTACTATGCGAAGAATTACGCCTCGAAGTCGTGGATCGGAGTCGATGCGTGGAAGCAAAGGGTCGCTGCCGCGCGTGGGCTGCCGCAACCGAAACGGTATTCCAGCGCTCTGCCCGACATCGCGGTGCAGCCGGAGAAGACGGCTGGTACCTGCGGGGCAATCCAGGCGCGGCTCTGGTCGATGCTAGATACTCGAACCCCAGAAGCGGAGGTACTCGATTTCCTCCACGCGCTCGTGCGTCTGACGAAGCCCCTTCGCGCGCTCGAGACGAGTACTTGGCTCGGATTCTCGGCAATCGCGATCGGCTCGGCTTTGCGCGACAACGGATTCGGACACCTTCAGACATTGCAACGGGACGCGGACGCAGGGCCGTATGCCAAGCGGAACGTCGCGGCGGCGAAGCTTGCAGAGATCGTAACGATCCAGGCGGGAGAGTATCCCGACAGCGGCCTGGGCGAAGGATACGGTTTCGTGTTCTTCAACGGCGACGCGAGCGACTTCGCAAAGCTCTACGATCGGGTCGCCGATGGCGCGACGTTGGTCCTTCACGGCCGCGCGGTGCTCGAAGCGACGCCTGAGGGATCGCTCGACCTCTTGACCTCGACCGGCCTCCTGAATGGCATGGCTCCCCGCACTCCTCGCGGACTCTTTATCGCGACATTATCGAAGCCGGCCGTCTAATACGTATGTCAGACGAGCACAAGAGACCCTACGACTGGGACGGATCGTATCGGCGCGGTCAATGGGACTATCTCAATGAGATCGGCGAGCTTCCGCACTACGCGATTGCGGCCGGATACATTCACAAGCTGTTGCGCGCCGGAGACCTGCTCGATGCCGGTTGCGGAGAAGCGGTTCTCGGCGACTATCTCGATCTCGCACGGTTTCGTTATACCGGCATCGATCTTTCCGAGACGGCGATCGCTCACGCCTCGGCCCGGCTACGGTGTGGGACATTCCTGATCTCATCAATAGAATCGTTCGCACCGCCCGCGGGAGTGCGCTACTCTGCCATCGTGTTCAACGAATCGATTCAACACACTGACACGCCGCTCGAGTCGATCGATCGCTATCGCGAATTCTTGACGACCGATGGCCTCATCATCGTCTCCCTGTTCAAATCGCCCGGCGAAGACGACAACGGTCCGCGCCTGACACGATCCCTCGCAGCGCAATGCGCAAGCGGGCGATACGTGCTGGTCGATCGATCCCAGGCCATCAGTATTTCGCACCACCGCGCCTGGGAAATCTTCGTCCTACGTTGACAGCCGGTGGACGACCGATCGCGTGATCGCAGTTACCTCCGGATCGTCCCACGCTAACGCGCGCGCCCAATCCGTCGTTCCGGCGTTAAAGATGACCCCGCGGCCGCGCTTGAACGTCACCATCGCGGCATTGTGATCCGGCCATACCTTGCCGCCTTCGCATTCGCTCCATCCGCTCAAGTCGGCACGCCCCAGTACCTCGAGACCCGCCGGTGCGTGCGCCGGGTCGATGCCGTCAAATTCATAACCGACGAGCGAGGAGAGCGCGCCCGCGACGAAGCCGTTGCGCAACTGAGCTTCGCGTAACAGCGGATGGTCGGATCGTTCGATCCGGTATCCGGTCGGGGGACGCGGACCCGCCCACACGCCCCCGCCGACACGATAGGAAAGCCCGGTCAGTGAATCCTCGGGATCCTCGTCCAACCACTGTCCGTCGCGCGTGAGCGTTGCTGTTTCTTCGTCGTAACGCAGCCGGTACCAACACGTGTTTACGCCGAAGAACGCGACGTTTCCACCGCGCTCAAGCCATGTCTCCACACGCGTGCGCTTCTCGCGCGTCCAATATTCATCGTGACCGAACGTGCAGAGCAAGGCATAGCGATCGAGATCGACGTCACCGCGATGCAGATCCAGATCGGTGCAGACGTCGACCGCGATCCGTTCCGCCGCGAACCAGCGTAGCGCGTGAAAATCCCAGTGCGCGAACGTCTGCCGCGGCGATGCCGAATCGTAGATATCGACCGTCGATTCGTCCCAAATGTGCGCGCCGGTTCCGCCTCCCGGACGGCGTAGCGTAACGGTAGGATAACCTGTATAAAGGCAGGCGCCTCGCTCGAGCCCTTGCGTCATGTCGACGTGGGCGACGTTGTACGCATGATAGGTAAACAGCGGCAAATTGACGAGCACTCGGGCCGTCGAAGGTCCGCGAACGACGAACAGCGCCGTCCCCCAGCGAGCGTCCGGCGTATCGTCGCGCGGTCCGCCGCGACGATCAGCGCCGCCTTCGGTAATGAAGCGCGCGATGTACGCGCCCGGGATGATCCCCGGGGGCAGGCTCACCTCGATAGACGGCCAGTCCCAAGGCCGGTCCGGCGGCCCCGGTTCGACACGCTCACCTGCGAACGGACCGACTTCCTTTACGACCTTCGGACCATCGCTCCACTGTTCGATACGCACCGAATAGGACGGCGCGTCGGTAGCGACGTGCAATACGAGCCGTCCCCCCGCATCGACAGTCGGCTGGCTCGGAAATGCCCGCAACATAAGCGCAGCCTTCCACTGTCAGCTGCAGGGCTCCCCGTCCGCGCATCCGAGCGAGGACGACCGCCATCCAAAGCGAACCCATGATCTCTTGACCGATACGATCGCCGGCATAACATACGAACGCCACGAACGAGTCGACTGCCCGCTGTGCTCGCGAGCTCATCCGGCGCGGCACCTCGCCGTCCAGTTTGGGATGAAAGCCTCCGTTGCGGAATGCCGCGACTGCCGCATCGCGTATCAAACCCCGCGACCCTCGGTGGAGGCATCGTTGGCGTACATGGATATGCGATGGCGTTCGCACGACGCGTACGTAGCCGACCGCGAGGTTCAGCGGGTTCGGGTGCAGAGGTATTTGGAGGTTGTGCGAGCGCTCGGCGTCTCACGGCCGCGGCTCCTGGATTTCGGCTCCGGAATCGGCGCGTTCGTGCGGGCAGCGCGCGATGAAGGTTGGGATGCGGTCGGCGTGGAGCGCAGTACCTCCGCGATCGAACGTGCGCGCGGTGAGCATTCGGTGGACCTGAACGCGGATCTGTCGGCGGTTGGAACTGATTTCGATGTCATCACCATGTGGGACGTCATCGAGCACCTACGCGATCCTAGGGGTACGGTCGAAGCGTTGCGCGCGCATCTCCGCCCGGGTGGCTGGGTGGTCGTGGAGACGGGGAATTGGGAATCGTGGGGGCGTCTCTTGGCCGCCGATGCATGGGCTCTGTATTTGTTCGATCACCAGTATTACTTTTCTCCCAGCAGTCTGGAAGAGATCCTGAGCCGTGCGGGTTTGCTGGATTTTCGCATCGTGGGCGGACAACGATCTACTCCGCCCACCTCGCCGCAGGCCGCGAGTGGCCCCGAGTTCGATACGTGGAGATCGTTTCAAAGCGCCGTCGCGCTGTGGCCGGAACACGCCTCGATCGACATCATGCTCGCGACGGCGCGCAATCCGTGATGCGCTAAAATCGCGATCCACCTAAAGCAGTTCACCGCCGTCCCCAACGTCGGCGATGCGATCGGTTCGCGCATCGTGGAAGCGATCACGCATCGCCCGGTCCGCATCGTGGGTCAAGCTCCGCTGCCCGTCCGCAACTTGATCGGAATCGGCTCGATCGTGCACTGGTCCGACGAGCACTCGGTCCTATGGGGATGTGGGCTCATCGCGGCAAACCTCGACTATCGGACTCCGACCGAGGTCCTGGCGGTGCGAGGCAAACTGACGCGCGAAATCCTCACCGCGCGCGGCATCCCGTGTGGCGATCTCCTCGGCGACGCCGGTCTTTTGCTGCCCGAATTCATTGCTCCGGCAACTCCCATTCACCCGGTCGGTCTCGCGCCGCACTACGTCGATAGCGAAAGCGAGTTCGTTAAGCGGTGCCGCCTCGACGGCGTGACGGTGATCGACTCGCATGGAACGCCGGAGGCGTACGTCGAGCAATTGACATCGTGCAAGCGCATCGTGTCTTCATCGTTGCACGGAATCGTGCTCGCACACGCCTACGGCATCGAAGCGGTCTGGCTGAAGATATCGGACCGCGTGCACGGGGATGGCTTCAAGTTCCGAGATTACTACTCGTCGCTCGATCTCGACGTCGGCGATGCAGGCGATATAACGATGATGTCGCCGCACTACCACACGCTGGGACAGATGGCAGACGCGTGCTGGCTCCCACGAGTGCTTCCCGACCGTGCTGCGTTGCGGGAGGCACTAGAACGCGCTGCCTCGAGACTCGACGTGTGATCGCCCTCAGTGAAGAGCACGCATGCGGGTAGTCGCGATCATCTGCGCGAGGAACGAAGAGATCTATATCCGCAGCACCCTGACGGATCTCATCAACGAAGGCCTCGATGTCGTGTTGATCGATCACGATTCCATGGACCGCACGGTTGCGATCGCCCGCGAGTTTATCGGACGAGGGTTGCTCGGTATCGAACGGCTACAGTGGACCGGACGATTCTCTCTCGTGGAACAGCTTGAAGCAAAGCGGCGTCTGGCCGACGCGCTCGACCACGATTGGGTCGTCCACGTCGACGCCGACGAGTGGCTCAGCGCTCCGGATTCCGGGCAGACCCTGCGCGATGGCCTCACCGCCGCACATGCCGGCGGCTACAATTGCGTCAACTTCAACGAGTTCGTGTTCCTTCCACGTCCAGGCGAAGATCTGTCCCGCGATGACTATCGTACCCGCCTGACGCGGTACTATTTCTTCCAACCGTCGCATCCGCGTTTGATGCGCGCATGGAAAACCCGAGCGGGTCTCGAGAACGGTATGCACGCAGGCCACCTGCTATCGGGACCGGTTCGCCTGTTCCCGCGCGATTTTCCCCTCCGGCATTACATCTCGCTCGGCGAGCCGCACGCCGAACGAAAATATCTGAATCGACGCTTCGATGATGCAGAGCTCGCGCGTGGGTGGCATCGCAATAGGGTAACCGTGACGAAAGAGACGTTGCGCTTTCCCGATGACGAACGCATGCGGATCCTATCGCATTGGTCTTCAAAGCAGTACGACCTGAGCGAGCCGCAGAGCGAGCACTATTGGGACTGGACTCCGACGAATAGGCCACGCTAAGAAAAGAAGCGCCGAACTCATAGCGAGCTCGGCGCTTCGGTGAGGGCGCGAACGCGATTATTGGACTGTCAGCGTCCCCGTGCGGGCACCGTCAATGGAGTTACCGCCAACCCAGTTGTTTTGCCAGGTCAGAATCTGACCAGCCCCGTCGAAGAGTAAGCCGGTTCCATTGTTGAACGTGACGCTCGTTTCGGCCAACTGGATGATACCAGAGGTCGTCGCGTGCACGCCGAAGGCCTGATTGTTAGACACAGTGCATTCGTGAAGGCTAATCTTCGCCGACGATCCGTTTGATTCGACGCCTCCACAACTGTTATTCGAGATCATCGAGTTGTGGACGTTGATGAAACTGAGCGAGTTACCGGCAAAGAGACCCATGCCGACGCCGCCCGTGCAACTGCCTGCGGTTCCATTCCGTTGAATCGTCGATTTCTCGATGTTGACCCGAATAGCGGAAGGGTTCACGGCCCGGAGGCCGCCGCCGCCGCAGCGCTCGAGATTGGTATTGTACATCACGATGCTGACCGCCGCAGTGGCACCGCTCGTATCGACGCACCACTGGGTGAAGTTCGCGATATCGACGTTTTCGAGACTCACCTGGCCGCCTGAAACCACACTGATCCCGGTCGTGCCGGACTTGATTCCGTTTATATCCAGATTGCGGATGACGACAAACGGACAGTTCACGCTGCTGTTGTTGATAGTGATCGCGGGCACGCCCGAGGCGAGGATCGATGCGACTTGGCCGCCTTCACCGCCGCCACCATCGAGCGTGATGCCCTTGGTGATCGTGACCGTTCCGAACCCGCCGGGATCAAGCGCGTCGATCTCTCCGCAGTCCGCCGTTTTTGAGATCGCACCAGGCCAAGTTTTGCAGGGAGCGGTGCGGCTGCACGGAGTTGCATCGTCGCCGACGCCGGAAACCCAGGTGCGGGTCGCTTGAGCTTGCGCGGCGGAGCTCATGCCACAGACCGCTAGCACAATGCCAAAACCGACCAGTAATAGAGAACGTTTCATAGGCCCCTCACTCGCGAGTAATTGTGGAATCCGGCTTCGGGCTTCGGTTACCAGACTCTTCTCCGGGGCGCCCTGCTCGAACGCTTGTCACCTCCCGCTGCAGGACCGGAGCAACGTGGCGGCGTCCATCGACTCTCGATGCCGCGAGTTATTCTCATTCTTCTGGCGCTCGCATGTGCGACGTCCGGTTGCGCCCGGCCGGCCGAACCTGCCGCTCAGCTTACAGCCACACCGGCGGTCGCCGCGACGCCGGCATCACTAGGCGCGCTCGATTGGTGTCGCGCGGTGCCGCTGGAAGGCTCGTTTTGCCGAGCGCTCGTCGTCGACGTCCCGCGCGGCACGTTGCGCTTGGCGCTGGCGGATACCGGCCGGCGCCGGGAGCGCGGCCTGATGGGAGTAGTCGCGATACCCCCCGGCGAGGGCATGCTGTTCGTCTTCCCCTATAGCTCCGACCGGCATCTCGAGTTCTGGATGAAGAACACGCTCGTCTCACTCGACATGGTCTGGGTGCTCGGCGACGGCACGATCTCGAAGATCGCCGCAAGCGTTCCCGCGACCAAACCGGGCACCGCCGACGCGGCTATCGCGCGACGCTCGGGCGTCGGTATCTACGTGATCGAACTGCGCGCCGGCGGAGCGAGCACGGCCGGTCTGCAGGTGGGAAAGCGTATCACGCTTCCGCCGGTCGAAGCGCGCTAAACGCCCGCGCCCTGCTACAGCTGGGTGCTGTCGAGCATCGACCCGTGCCGCATCGAGACGGTGATCGGGATGCTTGTACTCTGACCGTCGCTGCGAAACGCCGTCAGCGTTAGCTTCAGCGAGGTTGCCGTCGGCGGCAATCCTAAAACGTTCGCGGAGAAGACTCCCTGCCACGTTCCGACGCCCGTCTGCGACAAGCTGATGTTACTCGCGCCGGTTCCGATGGAGAGTCGCTGCACGTTCGTCGTAGTGATCGCATTGACACGAACGGTCGACGTCGGCGTAAAGACCGCCGGAGTGAGGGTCGCGTAGAAAATCTGCGCGGCGTCCCCGGGTGCGGCATACGTACTGGCCGGCGGCGAACCATAGACAAATGTATTGGCTTGCACGATCGTCACCGGAGTCGCAACCGGCGCCGGCGTCGGCACGTTGGGTGAATCAGGCGACGGCATAGTCGTGGGCGACGGGCGCGGTCGCGGCGTCGATCGCGCGCCCGGGAAGGCCGTATCCGGGGCAAGCGTGGGAAGCGGTCCAGGCGTTGGCAGCGCGATCCCTGGCGGGCGCGCCGGATTGCTACCGCTCGGCGCATCCACGCCGATCACGTGCGGCGTAACAACGATGATCAATTCATTGCGTGTACTCGTGATGTTTTCGTTTCGAAACGCTCGGCCGATGAGCGGCAAATCCCCGAGGAGCGGGATCTTACTCTCCGTGTGCTGGATGTTCTCTTCGATCAATCCGCCGATTACCAGTGTCTCGTTGTCGCGCAAGTGCACGGTCGTCTGCGTGTCGCGCGTTGAGATTTGCGGAACGCCATTGATGAAACCGGTCAGCGAATTCACGATCGGATGCAGCGCGACGCTCAGCTCACCCGCGTTTGTGATGATCGGCGTGATGTCGAGCGTCACGCCTGTCTGAAAACTCTCAAGTTGCGTCGTAGCGACGGTTCCGGTGCCGCCGCCGATCGTCGTCAGAATGCTGATCGTGTCGCCGGCGCGAATCGTCGCCGTTCTCCCCGAGAGCGTAGTGATTCTCGGATTTGCCAGCACGCGCGCCTTGCCGCCCTGGACGAGCAGATTTACTTGCGCCTGAAAGCTGATCGGCGTGCGCGTCAGTGCTTGCAGCCCGATCAAGCGGCCGGGTATGCCGGTAAGCGGGGAAGCGGGCGGCGAGATTTCGGTAAACGTCGTTCCGATCGAGGTCGTGCCGAGTTGCAATCCGAGGTTGCTCAAGCTGTTCTCGTCCAACTCGAGGATCTCGGTGTCAAGTGCGACCGATTGCGGAATAACGTCCAGCCCCGCGATCAGGTCTTTCGCCTCCCTGACCGCTTGCGGGCTACCGTTGACGATCAGGGTTTGCATGCCGTTGGGAGCGATGATGCGCAGCTCCGGATGCGCGGACGCAAGCGCCGACTGCACCGCGCCCGCCAAATCTTGCGCGGTGGTACCCGAATAACCGGGCACGATCGATTTCAGTTGGACGATCTCGGAGGTGCCCGGAACTCCACCCGTGCCTATGGAGCCACCCTCCTCGCCGCGGTTTGTGAGCGCCCCGGCGGTAGCCGTGCCGTCGAGTTGGGCTACTCCTTCGGCGATGCGCTGCTGTTCTGATGCGTTGGCCGTCACCGAGATGGCGTTGAGCGTCGCATCGACAGTGACATCGGATCCCGAGAAGGCCCGTTTGATCAAGCCGGCGACCGAGGCCGCATCGACATTTCTTAGACGATAGATTTGCGTGTAGCGCGATCCGTACGGCGGCACATCCAGCTGCGCGATCAGTGTCTTGGCGCGCGCGACATCCTCCGGCGCACCGCGCAGCGTGATCGTCGGCCCCGAGACTGCCACTCGGACGTGCGGGATCTGCGATCCGACCGCGCGCGCGATATCGGCCGGGCGCCGTTGAAGAACTTTCACCGCGTCGTTGGTGACCGCGACGACGGGCGCCGGCGATGCGCCCGCATCGATCCCACTCACCACCGTCTTGATTTGCGCGAGGTCCGCGGCGGTGGCCCTGACCAGCATGACGGAGCGGCTGACGACGGTGAATCTTGCGGACGGATAGAGCGATCTCAATTGATCAGCGACGACCTGCGCTGGCTGCGAGCGCAGGATCACGGCTTCCGTGGCGGGCTTCGTTGGGTCGCGTACGTCGAGACCTTGCACCACCGTGCGCGCAGCCGAAATGTCGGAATCCGAGCCGGCGAGAACGAGCGTGTTGCCCGAGCCGCCTTCGCCGACCGTTAGGTGCGGGAAAAGCTGCCGCACGATCCTGGCGGCGCGCGCCGCGGGAACCAGCGTCATCGACACGACGGCCGAGCTCTGCGCGGTGACCATGACCGTTCGGCCCTGGCTTATGCAGCGCAATCGAAGCTGCGAGCATACTGCACGGAGCGCCTCATAGGGCGTAACATCGTGCAACGAGAGATTCACCGTACCGCGCACATCGTCCGCGACCGTAATGCGCAGATGCGCTTGGTCGCCCAGACGGAGCAAGACATCGCGCACCGGCTGGTTACGAGCGTCCAATTGAATCCTGGCAGATGTTTGAGCAAACGACTGCGAGCCCAGTGCGGATACGACGAACGCAAACGCAACCTGCAGGCCGATGCAGAAAACGCGAACAAGGCGCGTTCTAGCGCGCTTCGTGGTCATACGGGGCCCTTCGCGGCGGCGAGGTCCCGTGCCCGCCTCGCTGGATGGAGCGTCCGGCCTGGGGTAGAACCCCACGACGATGGATTCAGAAGGGAGGTTGCCGGCAGAGCAACCCCAACTCGTGAAGCGGCCGATTTACGTCGTACTCGGCACGCATCGCAGCGGTTCCTCATTATGCGCGCATCTGATGCAAACACTCGGATTCGATATGTCGGACAAGGCGCGTCCCGATCCTCACAACGAAAAGGGATACTGGGAACATCTCGACATCCAGATCCAGCAGGATCATCTGCTCGACGCGCTCGGCCGCAACTTCTACAGCGCGGCCCACGCGCTACCACTACCTTCAGATTGGTGGAAAGAGCCGGTGGTCGAACCGATCAGACGAACCCTGAAGACTTTCTTGGCCAGCCGCATGACCTCGCCGAGACGGCTCGCGTTCAAGGATCCCCGAACAGTTCGTTTTCTGCCGATGTGGTTTGAAATTTTCCGCGAACTCTCGCTCACGCCAATTTTTATCATGTGCCAGCGCAGCCCGATGCAGGTAGCTCGTTCCCTCCACGCGCGCGATGGCTTCGACCTGGCGCTCGGTGAGTATCTGTGGATGCTGTACGCAGTTGATTTTTTCCGTTACACGGCCGGCCAATCGCGCTGCATTATCGAGTATGACGATTGGTTCTCCCCCGGCATGCCCAATCTGAAGAAACTGATCGACTTCCTCGATCCTTTGCATTCGGATATTGGCACCGGAGCCGACATCGCATCGCTAGCCGCGGATATCGTCGATCCACGACTTCGGCACGACGACGACCGGTCGTGGGAGACGCCGGCTCCCTACATACAGAGCTTCCACGAACTCACCAAACGTCTCGAGAACGAACCGCAGGTCGCGGCCGCCATCGAGGATGCCGTGGTTGAGTTCGAGCGCGTCCAGGCAGCGATGCGTCCCTTCGAACCGATGATCGCCTCGCACCGTGGCGCGGCGCGGGCGCCCAAGGGAGACCGGCGTAGCATGCAGGTCACGGCGGGCCCGCAAAGAGAGGAGTCGCGCCCGCGAAACGTCGGTCCTATCTCCACGATCGATGTTGTCAACCTCCTGGCTCGCAAGCGAGGCTTCTCGCGGTACCTCGAGGTTTGCACGTCGGCAACCGGGCATCAATTCGCCGAAATCGATCGGACGCAACTCACGACCGCTCACCGTCTCATGTATCGATGCTCGGACGGATACTCCGATGGGCTCCAAATAGACTTTCGGTCTCGGAACACGGGCGTTCGCTCGTTCTTTGACGCGTTTAGTCGTCTCGGAACGAAGTATAAGATCATTCTGGTCGATCCGTGGCACACCTACGAATGCGCGCGGCGGGATCTTTCGTACGCTCTCGCGGCACTCGATGAGGACGGCATCCTAATCGTTCGCGACTGCGATCCGCCGGCCTCGGGCAACTGGCGCGGCGTCACGTACGCAGCCTTTGTCGATTTCGTATTGGGACGAAATGACATTGACTACTATACCGTCGACACCGACTTTGGCTGCGGCGTTATCAAGAAGCGGCGCCTTTCAGCATCCGACGCGAGTGACACGCCGGGCGCCCAGGTCGAGGAGGGGCTCAGGTTCTTGTGGCATACAGTCCGCGGCGACGAAACGCTGCGTTACAGCAGCTTTAAGAAAGTGAACCGCGAGCTTCTGCACATGATATCGGTGACTGAATTCCTCGAGCTGGAAAGTATCGATCCGGCGATGGTCGCCAAAGCCCCGAGGGTCCAGTCGGCGTGAGCCGGACTTGGCTCGTGACCGGCGGGCTCGGTTTCATAGGGTCCAACTTTATTCGTCTCGTGCTCAAGGAACGCGCCGACGTCCGGATCCTCAACTTCGACGCGATGACGTACGCCGGCAATCCGGCAAACCTCGCGGACGTTTCGAGCGACCCGCGCTACCGCTTCTTCAAGGGCGACATCTGCGATGCGAAGGCCGTCGACGAAGCGCTTGCCGAACCCGTCGAGACGATCGTCAATTTTGCAGCGGAAAGCCACGTGGACCGCTCGATTCTCGATCCGGAGGCCTTCTTACGCACGGACATCCTCGGAACGCATGTCCTGCTCGAAGCGGTGCGCCGCAAGAACATCACGCGCTTTCTACAGGTTTCGACTGACGAAGTTTACGGCCATGTGCCCGAGGGCCATTCGAAGGAAACGGACCCTTTGGCGCCGCGCTCGCCGTATTCCGCCAGCAAAGCGGGGGGCGACCTTCAGGTTCTCGCCTACGGCTCGACGTACAAGAGCCCAGTGCTGATCACGCGCGGCTCGAATACGTACGGCCCCTATCAATATCCCGAAAAGCTCATTCCACTGTTCGTCACGAACCTGTTGGAGGATAAGCCCGTGCCGCTCTATGGAGACGGCCTTCAGGTGCGCGACTGGATCCACGTCGAAGACCACGCGCGGGGCATCCTTCACATCCTCGAGCACGGGCATGAAATGAACGTCTACAACTTAGGCGGCGGCAACCCTCGAACGAATCTCGAGATAACCGGCCTCTTGCTCGCGCAATGCGGTCGCGCTTTCGACACCCATGTTCGTCGAGTCGCGGATCGTCCCGGACACGATCGTCGCTACTCGATCGATTGCGGCAAAGCCGCGGCACTCGGCTGGGTACCGCGACGGGACTTCGCGGCGGCCTTGAACGAGACGGTCGGATGGTACCGCAACAACGGGCAATGGTGGCGGCCGATCAAGAGCGGTGCGTTTGCCGATTATTTCAAGATCCAGTACGCCGAGCTATTACGATGAAAGGGGTTATCTTGGCAGGCGGCCTCGGCTCCCGCTTACGGCCTCTCACGAAGGTCACGAACAAGCACTTGCTTCCGGTCTATGACAGACCAATGATTTACTACCCGCTCGAGACGTTGACGCGCGCCGGCATCGAAGAGATCATGATCGTTACGGGAGGAAACTCGGCCGGCGATTTCCTGCGATTGCTTGGCAACGGACAAGCCTTTGGGCTCAAGCACTTGAACTACACCTATCAGGAGGGCGAAGGCGGCATCGCGGACGCGTTACGGCTCTGCGAGCACTTCGCCGACAACAACCGGCTCTGTGTGATCCTCGGCGACAATATCATTCAAGACGATATTCTGAAATACCGCGAACGCTATGAGGCCCAAGAAAGTGGCGCGCGCGTCTTGCTGAAGGACGTCCCCGATCCCGAGCGCTTCGGCGTTCCGGAGATCCTCGGTAACCGGATCGTACGCATCGAAGAGAAGCCGCTCGTTCCCAAGAGCAACTATGCGGTCACCGGCGTGTACTTTTACGATAGCAAGGTTTTCGATTTCATTCGTCAAGCGAAGCCCTCGGTCCGCAACGAACTTGAAATCACCGACGTGAATAATTCCTACATCGCGTCTGGAGATCTGCACTTCGACATCCTGGAAGGCTGGTGGACGGACGCAGGTCAATTCGAGAGCCTGCACCATGCCGCGAATCTCGTTGCGGCGCAGCGCCAAGCGCAGCTCGCAGGTATGTGATGACCGAACGGATCGTTGTCATCGGGGCATCCGGCCAGTTAGGCTTCGACCTGATGCGCGCATTCGCCGATCTGGGGCCGATCGGCGTCGACCACGCAACTGTCGATATCGAGCGTATAGACACGATCTCTGGAATGATCGCCCGGTTCAAGCCGACGCTCGTCATCAATACGGCTGCATTTCATAACGTCGAGCACTGCGAAATACATACCGACCGTGCCTTCGCTGTCAACTCGGTCGCGATCGACAGTCTCGCAGCGCAATGCGAAGTTTCCGGCGTCCCGCTCGTTCATATTAGTACGGACTATGTCTTTGACGGTCTCGCCTCGGAAGCGTATGCCGAAGAAGCGCCGGTCAATCCGATCAATGTCTACGGAATCTCGAAGCTTGCGGGTGAACTTCTCATTCGGCAACGCACCGAGAGGCACTTCATCGTACGCACGAGCGGACTCTACGGCTTGCGTGGAAGCAGCACGAAGGGGCACACCTTTATCCAGCGTATGCTGGCTCAGGCTTACGCGGGCCAGAAGCTGGCCGTCGTCGATGATATGACCTTCTCACCTTCCTTTACATTGCACGTCGCGAAGGCAATTCGCGACATCGTCGAACGCGGAACCTTTGGGACGTTTCACGTTACCAATACGGGTCAGTGCACGTGGTACGAGTTTGCAGCAGAAATCTTCCGACAAGCGGGGCTCTCGCCCGACATGACGCCGGTCACGACCGAGGCGTTTCCGAGCCAAGCGCGGCGACCGAAGTTTTCTCCGCTACGTAACGCGGCGATCGCGCGCCTCGGCCTGCCGCCGCTGCCAGGCTGGAAGGAAGGCATCGCCGACTATCTTGCGGAGCGCGTGTCCTCGCCCGGGCTAAGACGCTCGGCGATGTAGGCCTTTAGCGCGTCCTGCGAGACGCGTTCCTGACGCATCGTGTCGCGATTTCGAACCGTGATCGTTCCGTCTTCGAGTGTTTGGTAGTCGACCATGAGACAAAACGGCGTGCCGATCTCGTCTTGGCGTCGGTAGAGTTGCCCCACGTTACCTTCGTCATACTGCGTGCGAAAGTGCGGCCGGAGGCCAAACTCGATCGTTTGCGCGCGCTCGACGAGTTCGGGCTTGTTGCGTGCCAGCGGAAAGGCGCCAACTTGAACCGGCGCGATTCGCGGGTGGAAGCGCAACACCGTTCGCTTGGATTCTTTGCCGCTTTCGTCGACCATCGCTTCGGTTTCGTAAGCATCGATCAGCATCGTCAGCGTCGTGCGGTCCATTCCGGCTGAGCTCTCGATCAGAATGGGCGTGTACTTACTCTTCGCGGCCTCGTCGAAGTAGGTGAGATCTTTTCCGGAGAGTTTCATATGCGCGTCGAGGTCGTAGGTTCCGCGATGCGCGATCGATTCGAGTTCGCCCCAGCCCCACGGGAAGAGATACTCGACGTCGGTGCCCGCGCGCGCATAGTGCGGCCGCTCCTCGGGCGTAAGCTCCTTAAAGCGGAGCCGGCCGGCACGAACCCCGTAATCGCTGTACCACTTCTTTCGCGCGGCGACCCAGGTCTCGAAGCACTTCATGTCGTTGCCGTCATCGGGCACGAAGTACTCGAGTTCGGCTTGTTCGAATTCGCGGACGCGAAAGATGAAGTTGCCCGGCGTGATCTCGT
>PLDY01000170.1 GCA_003136895.1 Candidatus Erabacter solicola
TGCCGGCGAGCTCGGCAGCGAGGCGGAGCTACTCTTCGGCGACGCGGCGCACGTTAAGACACTCGGGGTCGACGACGGCAAGGGTGCGTTTCTGTCCCCGCTGCTCTACGGCTGCGAGCGGCCCCTTGCGGCCTACAAGATCCATTCGGTCGAAGCGTTCGGGCCGGTCAGCACATTGATGGCGTACGACGACGTCGACGAGGCGATCGAACTCGCGCAACGCGGCGACGGCAGTCTGGTCGCTTCGGTCTTCAGTTACGACCGCGCCGTCGCGGATGATCTGATCTTGGGCATCGCTTCGTACCATGGGCGCGTCATCGCGATCGACCGCGATTGCGCGAAAGAATCGACCGGTCACGGTTCGCCGTTGCCGCCGCTCGTGCACGGCGGCCCCGGCCGNNCACGGCACGCCGATGCCGCAACTCATGCACGGCGGCCCCGGCCGCGCCGGAGGCGGTGAGGAACTCGGCGGGATTCGCGGCGTCTTCCACTACATGCAGCGCACCGCGGTCCAGGGTTCGCCGGGTCGCTTGACCTCGCTTACGCATACGTGGACCGCTGGCGCCCCTGAGATCGAAAAAACTTCGCATCCGTTCCGCCACGCATTCGAGGAACTCGAGATCGGCGAGACGATCCATTCGGCGCCACGCACGATCACACTCGACGATATCGAGCACTTCGCGGAATTCACCGGCGACAAGTTCTACGCGCATATGGACGAGGCGGCCGCCGCAGCGAATCCGTTCTTTCCAGGCCGCGTCGCACACGGGTATTTGTTACTCTCGTTCGCGGCGGGCATGTTCGTCGATCCGGCGCCGGGGCCCGTGCTCGCCAACTACGGTCTGGAGAATCTGCGGTTCTTAAAACCCGTCGTCCCGGGCGATGCGATTCGCGTTCGGCTGACTGTCAAATCGAAGACCGCGCGCAATCTGGAGTACGGAGAGGTTCGCTGGGATGTAGAGATCACAAACCAAGTCGACGAAATCGTCGCGACGTACGACCTGCTGACGATGAACGCCCGCGCCTCAGCACCGCGTGAAGATGGAGCAACAACAACATGAACGCCGCACGGCGTGCCGTCGCGGCACTTGCCACAGCTATGCAGGTAAGGGGATCCCGTCCCAGATGAGATCGAAACCGTCGACATTATAGTGGTCTAGACGAGCGAAGACAAGCGCGCACCGTACCATTTCGCCAATTCGCGCAGGGCGATACTGCCATCACCCGACCACGTCGCATTGTGCATTAGCGCGAGCGTGCGCGGCTGAAGCTCTGCCAGACGTTCGATTGTCGGCTGCGTCTGTGGTGTTAGTGCCGTTCCGGGCATTGCGGTTTCAAAGGCGATGGCCCTCTCCATGAGATCGGACTCAGTCTGCGCTTCGTACTCACCCCCGATCGTGAAGAGGTCACCGGCAAACAACGTCTTGGTCGTTTCCTCGAAAAATAATCCGGCATCCCACCCGTGCGGCACATGCGGCGTTTCCAAGCGCCGCATCCGTTTGCCGCCCAAATCCAGCACTTCGTTGTTCTTGAGAGCGCGCGGCTCGCGATCGCATTGATCAAAAATCGAAAGCATGACGCCCAAATGACCATGCGCGACGCTCGCGTGCGGTGCGCGACTCAAAAATTCGTTCATTGCTCCGCATTCGTCCGCTTCATAATGGCCAAAGCCGATCCAACGCAATCGTGAGATCGGCATGACTTGCTCGATTGCGCCAGCGACGCAATCAAACGTCGCACGTAATCCCGTGTGAAAGAGCAGCGGCTCTTCGGCAACCACGAGGAACTGATTGAACGTAAAGCCGTGCGGTCCGGCCTCGGGAATGTAGGTGGAAATCCGATATATCTCGGGTGCAATTTCAGTAAGTGTGGTTTTCATGGGAGGCTCCTAAATGCGGTGGATAACCCCTTGCGAGGCGGGCCGCGGAACCCTGCGGGCGTCTGCACGGTCCTCCGGATAAATTAGTGACCGTTAAGTCAGTAACACACGACGGTCCTTACACCGGCGGGTAGGCGCGACGGCTCTTTGCGCACGAGATAGAGAGTTCCAGCCTGCACCGGCCACTTTGCATATTGAATGTTGAACAGCTCAAGCATCTTTCGCGCAGCATTCATATCTATCGCACCGCGCCCCGGATTCGGCGGAGTTCCATCAACGTAATACAACTGGCGATTACGTAGCTGCAAAAGTTTGCCGATTGAAGTAGTACCGATGAGGTACGCTGTGCCATGGATCACCTCGGTCCACTTGCCCGATCGATTGACGGGAATGTTGTCATTTTCCCACTGCCCCGTGCTGTGGCACGCATCGCGGTCGGCAGTTGCCGTCGCCGACAAGAACGCGAACAAAGCGAGGATATGAATCATCAACGAGCACCTTCTATTCTATTGGTGGCTCAAATACGTGACGGCTAGCCCTCCGTGCCTCGATCGCGAACTCAGCAGAGCGCGCCAAGCGTGCAACGTCGCCGATCGGCCGCCTACTCGGGTCGCTCCGTGGTCGGATCGATCATCTTGCGAATTTCGGTGATCGTCGTCGCGGGGAAACCGCTGATCTCGGCATGCTTGCGGATAACCGCCTCATCTTTGGCGAGATAGACGCAAAAGGTCTTGTCGCTCGCAACGTAGCTCTCGACCCACTGAATGTCGGGGCCAAGCTGCCGCAAGGCCTCGTTGGACTTGGCGGCAGCCCCGCTAAGCTGCGCCCGTTCAAGCGAGCCGACTTGCGGGATATCTCTTTCGATGATGAACTTTCGAAGCGCCATCGATCCTCCAAAATATGATGGGAAGTTGTTTGCTATCCGATGTGACTACGAAATGCCACGTGTTTTCGCCTTGTTCCGACAAACCGAGAGCATGGCCGGATGGGTCAGTCTTCGTCCAGCCGCAGCACGGCCATAAAGGCTTCCTGAGGCAAATCGACTTTGCCGACGCGTTTCATGCGCTCTTTGCCGACCTTCTGCTTCTCGAGCAATTTGCGTTTGCGCGTGATGTCGCCGCCGTA
>PLDY01000056.1 GCA_003136895.1 Candidatus Erabacter solicola
CGTCGCTCGTTGTGAGCGGAATCAACCGGGGCGGGAATCTCGGCGACGACGTCAACTATTCCGGCACCGTCGCCGCGGCCATCGAGGGGGTCATTATCGGCATCCCCTCGATGGCCGTCTCACTGGCCGCGAGTTGGCCCGAACCCGCTAAGGATCATTACTGGGCGACGGCCGCGGCCGTAGCGGTCGACGCCGCGCGCGACGTGCTCGCGAACGGCTTACCGCGCCTTACCTTGTTAAACATCAACGTGCCGAACGTTCCACTCGAGCGCGTGCGCGAGACGCGCTGGACGCGTCAGGACCGCAAAGCATATCGCGACCGCGTCGACCGCCGCAGCGACCCGCGCGGCGGGACGTATTATTGGCTGTGGGGTTCGTTCGATGCGTCGGAGATTGCCCTGGGCACCGACCTCGCGGCGATTCGCGACGAGTGCGTGAGCATCACGCCGATCACGATCGATCGAACCGACAATGAGATGCTGACGCGGCGCACGCAGCCGAGCTCAACTCAATCGCGCGTTGGCTAGATCGAGGTCGTACTCGATCTTCCGGTAGACCTCATCGGGGATTTCGCCGTCGGCGCGCATGCGTTCGACCTCGCGCCGTTCGGCTTCCAGCGCTTCTTGTTGCAGGCGATGATCGATCGCGACGCCGCCGGCCAATCCGCCCTGGCCGCCTTCGATGTGGCCCGTCAGATGCGCGATGCGATACTCGTATTCGCCGACAATGCGGCCCTCGACTTCCCACTCCTCAACCGATTCGAACGGTTCGAGTTCGCGCAGCCGCTTCAGCGCCGCTCGTAAGGCGCCGACGCGCACCTCGATCTCGCGCTTCTCGATGTCTTCGCCCGAGTCGATGCGCAGCCACTTGAGCAGCGGAATCAGCGAGAGCCCTTGGAAGACGAGAGTCGCCACGATGACGCAGAAGGTGATGAAGATGATCAGGTTGCGGCCCGGGAACGCGTAGGGTAACGCGAGCGCCGCGGCGAGCGAGACGATGCCGCGCATCCCGGACCAGGCGATGACGAAGACATAGTTCCACGGAGGCACGCCCTCGCGTTGGCGGAGGCGCGCGGAGAACAGACGCGGCAGATACGTCGCCGGGTAGACCCAGACGACCCGCACGACGATGACCGCAACGCTGACGGCGATCCCGATCCAAAGTTCGCGCGCGGCGAACGTCGGATCGTGCAAGATGTCGCGCAGTTGCAACCCGATCGCAACGAAGACCAGCCCGTTGAGCAAGAAGATGAGTAGCGTCCAGACGGAGTTGGCGACAAGTCGCGAATCGGGACCGAAAACTTTCGACGATTGGCGGCTGACGAAGATGCCGGCGGTGACGGTCGCGAGAACCGCCGAAGGCCCGACGCCGTTGAGCTGGATCGAATCGGTAAAGAGATAGACCGCGTACGGGACCAGCAGCGAGAGCACGCTGTCGAGCATGTAGTCGGAGAGCTCGAAACGGCGCAGTATTTTCAGCAGCGCCACGTAGCCTGCGCCGAAGGCCAGTCCGAGCGCAACGCCGCTTACCGAGACGAAGACGAACGCCAGGCTAGCGTTGCCGATCGAAAACGTTCCGGTGAGCGCCGCCGCGATCGCGAACCTATAGACGACCAGCGCCGTCGCGTCGTTGACGAGGCCCTCGCCGTCCAAGATGGCGAGGATGCGGCGCGGTATCGAGAAACGCTCGAAGACCGAACCCGCCGCGACCGCATCGGGCGGCGAGACGATCGCGCCCAGCGCGAACGCGGCAGCCCAGCCGAGACTCGGCGAGAGCCAGTGCGCGACAGCTGCGACCGCGACCGTCGTGAAGAGGACGAGGCCGATCGAGAGCAACCCGATCGGCCGCAGATTCTCGCGGAAGACCTTCCAATCGGTATACCAGCCGCCCGCAAAGAGCAGCGGTGGAAGGATGATAAGGAAGACCCAGTCCGGGCTCAGCCGGATATTTGGCAGACTCGGAAAGAGCGTGAGCAGCGAGCCGCCCAGGACGAACGCGATCGGGTACGGGACCGAAAAGCGCTTGGCCAAGACCGCGAATCCAACGATCGCGGTCAGCAGGATGAAGACCAGGGTTGATCCGTGCACGCTCGGGCCTCATTCCGCGCGCGGGTGCACGACCATTCCGTCGTGAAACTGGGGCGCGGTGATCGAGCGCGCGCGCCTGTTGTATCTCGCCGGCCGAATCCGCGCCGCCCTCTCGGCGTTGCGCGAGGGGCTGCAGACCGATCCCAACGACGCGACGGCGCTGGCCTTCATGGCGATGTGTCTGAAGGTCTTGGGGCGCTACGCCGAGGCTGAACGCGAGGTCCGCCGCGCCCTGACCTTCGATCCGAATCTCGCCTACGGCCACTATACCCTCGCGTCGCTGTTGCTCGCCCGGCACCGCACCGAAGAAGCGATCGTGGCGGCGCGCGCGGCGATCGGGCTCGATCAGAAATTCATCTCGTCGTACGAAGTGCTGGCACTTTCGCAGGTGGCGCTCGGCCGCTGGAGTGAGGCGCTCGAAACGTTGCAGGGCGCGGTAGCGATCGATCCGCAGCGCCCGAGCGTGCTCGTTTCGCTGGCGAGCGTTCTGCGCAAGTTGAACCGCACGGCCGAAGCGCGCAATGCTGTCGATTCGGCGTTGGCGCAGGCGCCCGAAAATGCCGCCGCGCACGCAGTGCGCGGCTGGCTACTGCTCGATGACGCGCGCGACGCGGAGGCCCTCGACGCATTTCGCGAAGCGCTTCGATTCGATCCGTGGGAGACCGAGGCTCGGCAAGGGCTGGTCGCCGCGCTGAAGGCGACCAATCCCATCTACCGCCGGTTGTATCCGGCCGGCATTATCGCGGGCGCCGTTACCCTGGTTCCGGCGCTGGTCGCGCTCGTTGACGTACGCCTGCACGCCGCACTCTTCGCGTTCTATGGATTGGTCGTGCTCTCGTATGCGGCACTCATCACCATTCTCATCGACGCATTCGTGACGGTCATCATCTTAGACAGACGCTTCGGCGAAGCCAGTATCACCAAGGAGCAGCGCGCGTTCGCTTGGATCACCGGATGGTGCGTGTCGCTGAACGTGCTGGCGTTTCTGCTCTGGCTCTCAAACCCGTCACCTGCGCCGTTCTACGGCGCGGTCGTGGTCGGCAGTTTCGGCGTGTTGTTTGGGGCGGTGCGAAGCCTGCGTCCCGGGCCGCGGCGCGAGTGGGTCGTGCTCGGCGTTTTTCTGTTCACGGGTTCGGCGATCGTCATTCCACTCGGGCTCCACGACGGCGGCAGCTTCCGTTTTGCCGATCCCGTCAACGCGCTCGCGATGACGATGTCGCTGATCCTCGCGACGTGGGCGGCGCTCGGCGCGATCGCCTGGCTGCGCCGGCGCGCCTAGCGGACAGGCTTCCGGGCCGAAAGTTCCGAAGCGCGTTGCATGGTGAAATTGTTTGCGCCGCTCGGATCGCTCGCGTTGGTTGCTCTGCTCGCCGCCCCGGCGACGGCCGATTCGGTCGGGCTCTCGGTCGGCCAAAGCCTGTCCTTTCAAAGTGCGGCGCGACAAGTCGGCGGAACGACCCAGCTCAATCTCGGCGCGACGTTCGATATCACGCCTCCGAAGATTCCGCTGCGCGGTTCGATCGTTTTGGATTACGCCGGCGGCTCGGCCAACGGCGGTTCGCTTTCGAACTTCGGCGCCGGCCTTGGCGTGCGTCTCAACACGCCGATCTACGCCGGCGTCAGCGGTCTGATCTACGACGTCTCGCTCAATCCGGGCGGCGGTCTTGCAACGACAAGCCGAACCGCATTCGGAACGAACTATTTTGTCGGCGAGCGCATCATCCCGATTCCAGGCGGCGGCGGCGTGAGCATCCAGGCGACATATCGGCAACTGCCGGTGGTCAACGGAGTCGACCCGAGTGGCCTCGGCCTCGGGTTGCGCGTCTCGTTCTAGCCGGCCGGCGGAACCGAATCGGCCCCGAATGGGTTATACTGTCAGGACGTCGCGGGCTCAGGCTCGCCCGTTCGATCATGGGGCTGAGTAGCTTCGACGGGACAGTCCGTGGTCAATGTAAGCAGGCGGAGTTGCGAGCCCTCCTAAAACGATCGCAAGCGTTTACACGCGAACCAAAACTACGCTCTAGCTGCCTAATCTAGGTTAGCTACGGTCCTCGAGGGGTTGCCGACGCCGCCTCGATCACCGTCAACAATGCCGGCTAGGATGGGGAGATCGCTCCGCTACCCATCCGAAACTTAGGAGTTGCTCCCGGCGCGATTCTGGTTTCGAGAAGCGCGACGGGCTAAGACAAAATCGAAGCTGAGCCTGGAGAAAGCTTTGGTCCGGCGTTTCGGACTCGGGGGGCGGTTCCCCGACAGCTCCACCACTTTTTTGCCCCATCCCAATAATGCAAGATCAAGGCAGTATTATTGGGACGGGGCGTTTTTATTGTGACTCCGCCCGAGCGGGTCGATTAAGCTGCTAGCAGCGACGACGTTGCCCCGTTAACGCGCACTCCAAACAAACGCAAACTATCCGCACTCATTCCGGCTAAGGTGCTGCAATGAAATATTCTCTAGGGCGTTACGTCTATGGCTTGGCGGCGATTGGTTTCGGTATCTGTGCCTTGGCGTGGCATGACATCACCAATTGGCATCAGATCAAGGCGCTTGGAGACAATCCTCACCGCGAGATTTTCACCTACATCGTGGCCGCCATCGAAATCCTTGGAGGCATAGCCGTTCAATGGCCGAGAACGGCCCGAGCCGGTGCCGTCGCACTGGGGGCAATCTACTTCATCTTTGCCTTGCTGGGGGTGCCGCAGATCATTAGGCATCCGGTCGCCTACACTGGCTTTGGCAACTTCTTCGAACAATTCTCATTAGCATCGGGAGCCATGATCCTCTACGCGTGTTCCGGTCCGGTCGCCCCGGCTCGAACCGCAAGATTGGCTCAGATCGGGTACTACTCGTTCGGTATTTGTGTTGTCTCGTTCGCACTGGAGCAGCTTTTCTATCTCGCTGCAACAGCCAGTCTTGTTCCGAAATGGATTCCGCCTGGACAGATGTTCTGGGCGATCGCAACCACCGCCGCGTTTGCTCTTGCCGCTATCGCTCTGCTCACGGGCTTGCGGGCCCGGCTCGCGTCTCGATTGACCACGGCGATGCTCGTGGGTTTCGGGTTGCTGGTATGGCTGCCGGCGCTCTTTGCCGATCCCCATAGTTTTGGGAACTGGTCCGAAAGTGTGGAGACCTTCGCGATCGCCGCGTCGGCATGGATTGTCGCAGACTTCCTCGGCCGCCGTCGCTCAGCAGAGTCTGCCCCCGCGAGCCTGGGCCCGACGTGACGCGATTGGTGTGGGGTTGACTTAGCCCCGCAAAACCGG